>NZ_JAKKCS010000012.1:0-151023 GCF_021728075.1 Vibrio sp. D54
GGCTAGTAAGGTGGCCATCTTTGAGAACAGTGCCCTAACAAAGCATTTAAGAGTGATTCGCAACGCTTGGCGTTTTCGCTTCGCTCAAGTAGAGCCAAGCGCTGCTCACACCTTAATGCGGCGTTAGGCATCAGGAGGTAAGTCTGTGGCATTAACACAAATTCAGGTAATTCAATCACTAGGTGAGTCGATGTCTTGGCTTGAACGCGAGTTAAATTGGGGCGTTCCTATTACTGAGCTCAGGCATTTGACAGGAAGAATTGGTGAGCTGTATTCAGCTTTGATTACCAACGGTCAAATGGCAACTGAAGTTAATCAATCGGGATATGATGTAGTCAGCGGGGACGGTGAAAGAGTCTCGGTCAAAACCACCGGACGTTTGGCTAATAATGGGCAAGTTTCATTTAATCCAAATACACTCAATAGTGTTGACCGAGTTATCGTGTTGCGGATTAACGTTGAAGAAATGCAAATCGAAACCTTGTTCGATGGAAGTGTTGAACAAGCCAAATCGCTCATGTGTACTTCTGGCTCAAAGTACACACTTGCTTTGAGCAAACTAACAAAATCTGACAGCATCGATCGAGACATTCCAAAAGTTAAAGAGGCTGTCTGGGGTAACTTAACTATTGCTGAGCGTGAGAATGGTTCAATAGAGGTTATTGAAAATGGCTCTCCTCTTGTGCCAGCTAAACCATACTTGAGGCAAGTAGCTAAAGCGCTTGGGGTCTCAATACTAAATAGCAATGGTAACTACTACAACACAAGGCAGTTAGGTAGTTTACTCATCCGTGAACTGAGTGCCTAACAAACGCTTTAAGACGGATTCGCAACGTTCGCCGGTTTTGGTTTGATTTAACTTTAGTGTTTACGGTGGAATAATTTTGTGTCGTGGTAGCGTTGCTCACCACTTAAGCGGGCGTTATGCCTTACAAGGAGGATGTAGGTTTATGGAAATACTACTGAAATTGAAGTCTTGGCAAATGTTTTTGCTAATTGTTACGCCTATGGTCTTGCCTTCGATGATTGGGGTCGTCCCTCATCTAGTCGTGTTTTTTATAACCTGGCTGTTGTGGATGTCAGTGCTTTTGGGTTGGATATACAGTGTAGGTATTAAGGCTAATAGCTTAGTTCCCGACAGTTTGAAAAAAAGCACGAGAATATTGAAGTTTTCACTCGGTATACCAATAGCTTACTCAATTGTATTTTCAGTTTTAACCCTAAGTAGTCAGAGTTTTCCTCCTTGGCTCGTACCGGTACATCTCATTTCTATGATCTGTGTTTTTTACGGAATGCTTTTCGCGGCAAAGCAAATGGTTGTTGCCATGAAACAGGAGCCTGTTGGCTTTTTCGAGTATTGTGGTCCGTTCTTTCTGTTTTGGTTTTCTCCAATTGGAGTTTGGTTCTTGCAACCAAAAATTAATAAGCTAGCTGAGGCACAGGCATAACAAGCAATTTAAGAGGGATTCTCAACGCTTGGCATTTTTGCTTCTACTTCAAATATAGCGTTTATGGCACAATGCTTTAGGTTTGGATGGAGGCGTTGTTCACCCCTTAATTGGGCGTTATGGCTCACAAGGTAAGCAATCTCAGAAATGAAGGTTGTTAGCATCAAATTTACGGTATCATGCACAATTGACTAAACTGTAGTTACTTATGCTTATACCAACTAATACACCTTCTTCCTCAAATATATCTTGCTCAAACTGCAAAGCTTGCTGCTGCCGTCTTGAAGTTATGATTATCTCTGATACTGGCGTGCCTGAAGAGTTCATCGCACGTGACCAGTATGGCGGTGAAACAATGATGCGATTAAATGATGGTTGGTGTGCGGCCTTAGATAGAGACACTCTAATGTGCACAATTTATGAAAATCGCCCTTGGATATGCCGCGAATTCGAAATGGGTTCTAATGAGTGCTTAGATGAACGTGTAAAGTTCATCTAAAACAGTCGGTTAATCTTGCAGGTCATTCGTGAGTTGTTAGCCATAACAAAGCGTTTAAGAGGGATTCTCAACGCTTGGCAGTTTTGGTTCAAAGTTTAGCTTTTGTGTTTATGGCACAATGGTTTAAGTTGGGTGGCATCGCGTTGTTCACCCCTTAACGCGGCGTTAGCCGTCAAGGAGGAAATATGGAAGTGCAGGTGATAGCATCCCTTATTGGGGTCGGAGGCATTACGTTGAGTGCGCTCCTTGGTGGTTTCGGGTACTTCTTTAAAGTGCGGGCAGAGAGCCTTAAAGTTACACGTCAAACATTGTTTTATCTATTGGAATTTCGTGCGCATACTCTGGCGTCTGCATTTGACTCTTCTGAACTGTATGATCAATATATTAAAAGGTGTGAAAAATACTTTGAGCAGAAAAAGATAGAAGGCATCGAGTTTCCTGCGGAAAACAAGCAGCTCATGCTAGCTTTTTTTTCAAAACTTGTAGAGCAAATTACTCCTCAGTTGTCATCAGATTTTATCGAGGGTTACGAAAACACCATAGTCAACCTAGCTAAAGAAAAACCGATACTGGCTTATAAGCTTCGCGGTAAAGAAGTTTCAAACAAAATGGTTACTGTGCAGAAAATCTACTTAGAACAAGTACAAAATACAGAACTATTTCGCTTGGACAATGGCATTGGTGAGTTTTTAAAGAAGCAAGTATCTGAAGTCCACAACAAGGGTTTAAGTGAAATACTCAAGGTCATTGAAGAAGACTTGTTACTTGTATCTAAAGCTTGTGGCCTTATTCATTACTTAAAAGTGAGAAGTATTGTCAAAAAGCGAATCAAGCCATCTATGAGCATGGATGAAATCAATATCGAGGAAATGTTTGACGGTATGTTTATTGCGTTTTCTAAGCATGTTTCTAAAGATGTAGAGCACGCTGAAGAAAACGGCTAACAAAGCATTTAAGAGTGATTCGCAACGCTTGGCATTTTCGCTTCGCTCAAGTATAGCCAAGCGTCGCTCACACCTTAATGCGGCGTTATGCGTACGAGCATGATTAGCTACTCTCTCTTATGGTAAAATTCGCATTTTGTTATAGGATCCCAAGATGAGCGATGAGCATTTTCAAGGTAAGTATGAGGTAGAGCTAAAGTACCGCCTTGAGTCGAAGACTAATTTCATGAATGTTTTGAAAAATATACCTCATGAAATAATGGTTGAGGACAATCTAGAATCCGATTGTTATTTTGATACTCCTGATAAATCATTGTATCAGCAGAATAAGAGTGTCTGTATTCGTACTATGAAGCCTTCGGGTATTAAGCTTTGGATTGTAAAAGGCCCTGAGGCAGACCGATGTGAAGCGACTAATATCACTGATGCAGAAAATGCTAAAAGTATGCTTGAAACTATGGGGTACGAAATTACGTTAAAGGCTACCAAAACTCGAAGTATCTATTTCGTTGGCAAGTTTCATATCACGGTTGATTCATTAGATGGTATTGGCGACTTTGCTGAGTTCGCTATCATGACAGACGATGAATCAATGCTAATTGCTTATAGGTCGGAACTTGAAGCCCTAGCTAGCAAGTTTGGGTTGACAGGTTCAGCATTGCAGAATAAATCCTATAAACAGATGTTTGAGGAAAAGTACGCATAACAAAGCATTTAAGAGTGATTCGCAACGCTTGGCATTTTCGCTTCGCTCAAGTATAGCCAAACGTCGCTCACACCTTAATGCGGCGTTATGTTTCTCAGAGGGATAAATGACACTTATCGACAAAAAGCTAAAAGATGCCACTGCATTAGCAAAAGCAGGGAATTTTGAAGCATCAATTTCGTTGCTGAAAACCGTAGTGAAGGAGATGGGAAGGGTTGGAGGTTATCCACACTCTGCGTTCTGTAAAATTATTCCTTATTTCCAAAAAGCAGGCTTGTATGATCAAGCTGAAACATACTGTATAAACGATCTATTCTCTGCAGTAGAAACAAACTGCAGAATAATGTTTAGTCAGCGAAATGAAGAAACAATCCAAGCTTTTGTTCATCTGCATAAGGCCATGATTTTCGATAAGCTAAGGCTAATTGCAAAGCGTGAGAGGCGTGCTTCTGATGAAAGTCGGTTCGTAGAGCAGCAGTCCAAGCATTATTCCATTTACGAACAGTGGTTTGAGAAAGAGAGCAAAACATAACAAGCAATTTAAGAGTGATTCAGCACGCTTGGCATTTTTGGTTTGGGTTTAGTTCAGTGTTTACGGTAGTCAAATTGAATTCTGTGGTAGCGTGCTTCACACCTTAATTGGGCGTTATGTGATAAGAGGAAGTTTCGTTATGTCTACACCACAGGGAATTTCAGAAACAGCGGTACGATCGTGGTATATGTACGTAAATGAGGTCGTTGGGACTCTAGCTTTAACATCAGCTTTTACCGCATTACAATTTAAAGAATACTCTGCTGAAGTTGCTACGTTTCTTTTGATTTACATAATGTTACTGCATTTCTCAATGGCTGCTAAACGACGAATCAGGTTTCATCAAGATAGGTTATCTCGAATGAATGGGTCACTTTCTACAACCATTGAAGCATTGTTAGGTACGCTGTTCTTATTAATTGGTATTGTTGCTTTAACTTTTGTCGCTTTGGGCTTTGATATGACATATATAAAAGGATGGTCTTTGGAAATGCTTGTATTCCATAGAAATATCACATAACAAACAATTTAAGAGTGATTCCTAACGCTTGGGATTTTTGGTTCTAAATTTGAGTATAGTGTTTACGGTGTTCTAGTTGAGTTTCGTGGTAGCGTTACTCACACCTTAATTGGGCGTTAGTTGCCAACGAGGAAAGCGCAGCTAAAACAGAATGTTTAGGTCTAATCGTTCGTGTGCTTTCTCGATTCTGCACTTCGAACTTCGGGATTTTGACTCGTGGGAATTGAGCTTCGATCTTTTCCTAGTTTGGTTTGCCATTTCAGAAGCTGGTTTACTTGTTGAAAGTCAGCTTTGTGGAATTGTTTCTCCAAAAGGTCTTTTTGGTGTTGTCAGTTCGTTTTCTACGGCGTTGCGTGTTCCAAGTGGTTTCAGTGACAAACGCTTTGAAACTGCGCCTGATTTGAGTTTTTCAAAGTACATAAAGCTAGCGTTGGCAAAGCGGTAATAAACTCCATACTTAAGCCTTGGGTTTGGCAACTAACAAAGCATTCAAGAGGGATTCACAACGCTTGGCAGTTTTGGTTTGAATTAGCTTAAGTGTTTACGGCACAATGGTTTAGGTCGGGTGATTTGCGTTGCTCACCCCTTAATGCGGCGTTAAGTGTCAGGAGATATTATGGAACTAATCAATACAGCTATAGGTGCACTTACTTTATGTGTATTGATAGCAATCTTCTTTAAACTGTCAGCAATTTTGATTCAGATGAAGAGCGATAAATTCACCTTTCTCGCTTGTGAAGAGGCGCGCATTAATCATCGAACGGAAATCTCTGAGCAGCAAGCATATTTTCTTGAGCAAATGACTCACAACATCGAGTCCCTAAAAGATGATGTCCGTGATATGAAGCATGTATCCGACGTGTTTTATGAATATAAACTACCGGATAGAAAAGAGCGTGAATTTATCGACAAAATTAGGATTGATAATGAAGTCTCCGAAGGTTTGAACAAATCACGGAACAACACTTAACAAACTGTTTAAGAGTGATTCGCAACGCGTGGCATTTTTTGCTATGCGTTGCGTTTAGTGTTTAAGGTGGTATGCGGCGACATCGGTATTGCGTTGCTCACACCTTAACAGGGCGTTAGTCGCCAGAAAAAGCTAGCAGTCAAAATCATGTTTCTAAGCTCAAAATTTGGCTGCTGATCGTTCGGTTTACTGGTTCATCGTCGTTGGTCCAAACTCATTTTCAGCTGTTTCAAATCCAAAGTTTTGTAACTGTTCTAGCGGTTGTTTTGTTTTTTGGTGGTGATAGAGCGGGGCAATCGAAAATCTGTTTTTGGTTGCAAATCTGCTCGGTGAGTTTGTTGGTTTAAAGGCTTATTTACTAGCTGAAAGGACGTTTTCTTTGGTGTGGTAAGTTCCACATGGTTTCAGTGACTTTGCTGAAAGTCCGCACTTGTAGTTTCAATAGTTGTGGTTGGGTGATTAGGTACAACAAACGGCTCAAGCTAGCATACCATACATGGCATTTCCAATTAGCGTTGCTTATGCCTTACGAGCGCGTTTTCCCACAAGGAGTAATATGTGATTGTAGTAGCAAGGTTTTCTTTTCCTCATGAAGCTCATATTGCGAGAGCAAGCCTAGATAATGTCGGAATAGAAAGTTACATCGCTGACGAGCACACGGTAAATACTCAGTGGCTTTATTCAAATGCAATAGGCGGCGTCCGTCTGATGGTGGCCGAAAGTGATGCAGAAGATGCGAAAAAAATACTTAGTAGCGATTTCTCAGAATCATTGGGAAATGAAGTTGACGTTGATGAAGAAAAAGACGTTTGCCCTAAATGTGGTAGTAAAGATCTATTTGCATTTACAAAAGGTAAACGCCCAGCTTTCTTAGTTTTTATTTTACTGGGTTTTCCACTGTTTTTTTACAAGCATGGTTATAAGTGTAAGCAGTGTGGGGAGTTTAGTGAAAAACTTTAAATCTTTAGATAACAAGGCATTAAAGAGATAACTTGTACTCGTAGTATTTTTACGATGAGTTAGGTCTAGTGTCTATACAAGAAGTCAGAGTTACTGCTTGCTTACAAGCAAAGCATTATACGATAGTGAAGGAACAACATTGAATGAGTGAAATTAAAACAATAGAGCAGTTAAAAGAAATTTACGCTGAGCCAAGTGCGAGAGCTAAAAATAAAGCGCTGCCTGTGCTGGATGTTAATGCGATTACATTAATTAATAATTGCCATTTTGCAGTTCTAAGTACCGCTGATTCACAAGGGTATATCGATCTTTCTCCTAAAGGAGGAGAGCCTGGCTTCGTAAAAGTTTTAGATGAATCAACATTGTTGCTCCCTGATAGCTCGGGGAACAATCGTATCGATAGTCTAAAAAATATCATTAGTAACCCCAAGGTAGGGTTGTTATTGATGGTAAATGGTATTGATGAAGTGCTCCGTATTAAAGGAATCGCAAGTATTCACACCGACGCCAACTTGATATCTGCTTGCCCCGATGGAAGTAAAGATCCTAAGGTTGTTATCAAAATAGTCATAGAGAGTATGTATTTTCATTGTGCGAAAGCGGTGATGAGAGGGAAACTTTGGTCTGATGACTATAAAGTAAATCGCTCAATTCTCCCTTCATTAGCTCAAATCTTTAAAGATCAACAAAAGTTAGAAAGTAAAGCGCTTAATCAAGAAGAGATGTTGAAATATTACCAATCTAGCCTTTAGAACAAGCGTGGTAATATATTGAAAAGATAGCAAAATCAGGTTCGACCGTGCTTTACGGAAGTATGGATTAGGTTTAGTGGGGATGTTACTGTCTCAATAGCGTTAGTTCACAAATAAACAATTGTTAGTCCAAATTTTAAAATGAAAAATGCAGGAAAATTTACTCTAGAAAATTACGTTTTGGCTAGTCCGGGAGTTAGGTGTGTTGGACAAATGATTGATCTTTTTGTCAGTTTTAGCATTTTTACTCTCGTTTTATGGGTCGGCTTAGAAATCGGTATTGAAAAAGAGCTTGTGCGCGCTACAGCAGTAACTGCGACTGTATCGTATTACCTTTTTTCTGATTGTTTACCAAATGGTCAAAGTGTGGGTAAAAAACTTTTGGGCATTGCAGTTATAAGTGCAAGAACGGGTAAAAAGTGCAATATTTTTCAGTCGCTCTTTCGAAATGTTATTACTCCATTCTTAGGTTTTATTGACTCAATTTTCATTCTTGGTAAAAAGAGGCAACGGCTCGGTGATAAGTTAGTGAGAACGGTGGTGGTAGTGCACTAGTTTGTTGAAAAAATTGATAGCGCTGAGGACTTGCGTTCAAGTCGGGCTTTGTTTTCGTGCTGGAGCAGCCTTGCTTAGGTGGTAGCGTTACTCACATACTTAATGTAGCGTTGTAAGAAAATTGGTATTGGAGTCCAAGTTTTATGTCAGAAAAAGAGAAAATGTTAGCAGGTGAGCTTTATGACCCAAGTGATGAAGAGTTATTAAAGTTAAGGTTGAGCGCTAGGTTACTAACTGAAAAATTGAATGCTACCTCTGTTGAGCATAAACAAAAGCGAGTTGAAATAACTAAGCACTTGTTCGGCACAACAGGTGACGATATTCATGTTGAATCTTCTTTCAATTGCGACTACGGATCCAACATTCACGTTGGAGATAATTTCTACGCTAATTTTGGTTGTGTGATTTTGGATGTTGCGGAAGTTAAGTTTGGTGATAACTGTTTACTTGGGCCTCAAGTTGGCATTTATACTGCGACTCATCCCTTAGATCCTATCGAGAGGAACAGTGGTTTAGAGCTAGCAAAGCCCATAAACATTGGTGACAATTGTTGGATAGGTGGCCATGCCGTAATCAACCCTGGCGTAACACTTGGGAACAACGTGGTGGTAGCCTCTGGCGCAGTCGTTACAAAGAGTTTTGGAGACAATGTCGTTGTTGGTGGTAACCCAGCCAGAGTACTGAAGGAAATCGTCACTAAGCGATAATAAAGTATATGGACTATTTTGAGCCTGAGTTTAGGACTTATGATCAACTCACCCCAAGCTTTGATGCGTTCAGCGGTTACTTGTTGACGCACTTGAATGTCTAAAATTTGCTTCAATATAGAGTCGTTACACGTGGCGCTTTTACCCTGAGTTGAGCTTGTTTAAAAGTCTCATACGAAATCATTTGTATTACGTGTCTCACACTTTTATTGGATTTTCGTCACCAATAACGAACCAAAAGGCTGACTCCTAAATGTTAGTAACAAAGATTGAAACGGAACGATTAATTCTAAGAGAGCTAGTTGAAGATGATGCAAGCGAATTGTTTGACATCTTCTCAGACCATGAGGTCATGAAATATTGGAACACTGGCCCTTGGGTTTCAATTGAAGAAGCGCGGACATTTATAGCCAAGAGTACACAGGCCATGAATAGTAATACAGAAGTGACACTAGGCATCTTCCTAAAGAGCAATGGCCAACTTCTGGGTAAGATAATGCTGTTTAATCACGTGAAAGAGTCTAGGCGCGCAGAAATTGGCTTTGGCGTGAGTCGTAATTTCTGGGGTAAAGGCATTGTATTAGAGGCGGGAAATGCATTAATCGAACACGCATTCAAAACACTGAATCTACGTCGAATCGAGGCTGAGATAGATCCAGACAATACTTCTTCAGGTAAAGTCTTGGAACGGTTAGGTTTTATAAAGGAAGGTTTCCTAAGGCAGCGTTGGGAAGTGAATGGAGTAGTCTCAGATTCAGCAATTTACGGGTTGTTAGCTAAACCCCTGGACAGCGTTTAGTACCCGGCCTTAAAAGCATCTAATAGATCTAGCCTGCTCGCACTCGATACACAACCTTACACTTGACGGCGAGGTTTCTTGAATTGACTTGGTGGTCACTGAATGTACTATCAAGGATAGGACTTACTGCAAGGATAGCAGCATGAGCGAGAAATTATTTTGGGTTAATCCCTACCAAACAGAACTTAACTCAAGAGTGACCAATGTAGACGGAAATAAGGTTGAATTGGACCAGACTATCTTCTTTGCAGAGTCTGGAGGCCAAGAGAGTGATAAAGGAACGATTAATGGTATTCCGGTTTTGATTGCTCAAAAGCTAGGTGTTCGACTTATTTACACATTGGAATCCTCTCCAAATTTTACTCTTGGTGACATTGTAACTACGAATATTGATTGGAAGCGTAGATACGCCTTAATGAAGCTACACTTTGCGGCTGAAGTGGTGCTTGAGATGTTTTATCAGCGTCGGGAAGGCATTGTTAAGATAGGTGCGCATATTTCTGAAAATAAGAGTCGCATAGATTTCGAGTGGTCTGAAAGTATTGGCCCGCTATTGAAAGAAATTGAAACTGATGTGCAAGCTTTGATTAACTCTGATTCAGTTATTATTAGTGACTTTTCCGATCAAGAGAGTGAAAGAAGGTATTGGAGAGTGGATGGGTTTGCGCAAGTGCCTTGCGGTGGCACTCACTTAAAGCGCACATCAGAAGTCGGCCAAATTCAATTAAAACGCAAGAACATCGGTAAAGACAAAGAAAGGGTAGAGATAACCTTATGCTCGTAGGTCGATAGGGCATTAGAAATAGATTCCTAACACGTGGCATTTAATTCATGGTGAGATTCACATTTGAGATATGATGGTTGAGATTGAGGGCGTGTTGGCTACTTCTTAACAAAACGCTACACGATAGGGGCGGGAGGATGATATGTCGAAAGTTACATTGAAAGGCTTTATTTTAGTTCCGGAAAAGGATCTAGAATTAGTAAAACATGAGTTAATAATTCACAAAAGGCTCACGTTAGAAGAGCCGGGCTGCCTTAGTTTTCTTGTGACTCAAAGCTCGACTAATCCGTTTCGTTTTGATGTCTATGAGGAGTTCGTCGACAAAGCCTCTTTTAAACAACATCAGGAAAGAGTTCAAGCCTCACATTGGGGAAAAGTAACAGCCAATGTTAAACGGCAATACGAAATCTTTGAATGTGTGCATGACTAATCGAATCGGAGTGATTTAGAGCGTTTACACTTTGCTTTTCATGTTGCTCTACGCTCTACTATGTTGCTTTATTCAGCTATTCACCTGGCTTAGTGTTCTTAATACTTTGCCGTATTAAATCTAGAAATTTTAATGGAAGTGTTATGTTTAGAGTTGTGTATGAATGGCGTGTGCCAAGTGAAAAAATGGATGAGTTTCAAAATATATGGCGTTCGACGACAGATTCAATTCATCAGTCAGTAGAAGGGGCGCTTGGTAGTTTTATGCTTCGTTCTTACGATGTACCGGAAAAGGTTTTAACTATTGCCAAGTGGCGAACACGTGAAGACTGGGAGCGGTTTTGGGGAACTAGTAACCCAGAAAAAATGAAGAAGATGAGTGAAATTGCAGAGCGTATTTCAGTTGAACCATTCGATGAAATTGAAGATAGAACTAAGTAGGGCAATAGAGTGATACCTAATGAACAGTTTGGCGGACAATATGAAAGACAACCTTAACCAAGGAATAGGGTTATGCAGATTTTAATCGTTGGAGGTAGTAAGGGTCTAGGAAGGTTCTTGGCTACGAACTTACAGGGTACAGAAATTTATGCGATTTCTAGATCAAAGCTAGTTGAGGAGGGAGTCGCTTCTGTTTGTATTGACGTTGATCCCGGTAAAAAGCCAGATTATACGTGCTTCAAAGGTGTAGAGTTTGACATCATAGTTTATTTGGCGTCGATGTGGGGAGAGTCTTCAGAATTGACAACAAACGAACTGATTGAGTTTATGAATATTGGCCCGATTGGGTTTCTTAATCTAGTCAATGAACTTAACGCTTTAGGTTCACTTAACGATAAATGCAATATTGTATCTATTGGCTCTACAGCAGAGCTTTCAGAAAGTAGTGAATACCCTGCATTCGCCCTCAGTAAAAGATTACTCAAAGATATTTCTAGCCAGCTGCAAAACGTTTATCGTGATTACCGCTTTACTCACTTTACAATAGGTGGGATCGGGCATGCTGAAGAGGAACGTATTGAGTATTCGAGTGTTTTGGAGATTATAAATATGCTAACCAAGCTTGATCCAAACACATACCTTTCAAATATGCATATAAAGTCCAAGCTAGGAATGTAGCTCTCAAGCTGTATTACGTACCTGCTTCTATGGTTTGGCATCATGTGCATTCTTTTTATTGAGCTATGGTTATAACTCCAATGAAAGGAGTTTACTTATGTCATACATTGATGGGTTTGTCGCTGCAGTACCGACAGCGAATAAAGAAAAGTATATCGCACACGCAAAAATAGCAGCAGAAATGTTCAGGGAGTTTGGGGCCTTAAAGGTTGTTGAGACGTGGGGGAGTGAAGTACCAGATGGTGAGATCACATCATTTCCCATGGCAGTTAACGCTGAGAGCAACGAAACCGTTGTGTTTTCGTGGGTAGTCTGGCCTTCAAAAGAAGTTCGGGACTCAGGGTGGCAGCGGATCATGGGTGATCCTCGAATGAGTCCAGATAATAACCCAATGCCCTTTGATGGAAAGCGTCTCATTTATGGCGGATTTGATGTTATTTTGGAGCAGTAAAATACCAAAGAATCTCAACTCGATTCGTGACACTTGGTGTTTTAATCAGTATTACGCTTCTGATGTACGTTCAATAGAGTATTCCGCGATAAGTGTTGATAAAACTCCATTTGGAGGCTTAGAGTAAAAATGGAAGAGATAAATTATTCACTGATTGTCGTATCAGCTATCGCTGCCATAGCTAGCCCCGGACCTGCAACTCTTGCGATAGCAGGCACGTCAATGAACCACGGTCGGTGCTTTGGAGGGTATTTGGCTGCAGGTGTTTTAACGGGGTCTTTATTTTGGTCAACCTCAGCCGCTTTTGGTCTCGCAACCATACTCTATAGCAATGTTTGGCTTTTTGAAATTCTTAGATATTGTGGGGCATTTTATCTTTTATATTTGGCTTTAAAGTCCGTACATTCTGCCTGCAACATCGAGCAGCTAAAGTTACCCAAAACATACGTAACGACAAAGAAGGGTAACTACTTAACCGGAGTGTTAATTCACTTAACTAACCCAAAGGCTATTCTGTTTTTCGGTGCGCTTTATTCGATAGGGGTTCCTCCTAAGGCCAGTCTGTTGGAATTGTTGTCGGTCATTTTTGTTGTGGGGCTGGTTAGTGCTTTGGTTTTCTTTGGCTATGCTTTTCTTTTCGCGCATAAAAAGGTCAGACAAACCTATCTCAGATCCAAAGCAGTTTTTGAAGGCGTGTTCGCGTTATTTTTTGGTGTAGCAAGTATTAAGTTGCTGCTTAGTGAGGCGGGAAAATGAAGCACAAAAGGCTTGAAGAAATAAGAATAGATAATCTATCTGATTTGACGGTCTATTAAGTATACTAAGTAGCCGATTTGTTAACTTCCATAAGAGCTGCTGGCTAGAAAAAGCTTACAACCAAATGATGCTAAATATTATCATTCAAAGGGCTAACAAAGGCCCATAATTTAATTCGTATCACTGTTCATGATTGTGCTCTTCGTGCAGTGCTGTAGTATTAGTAACGTGTTGTTAATACTAAATATAACCAATTGAAACCTGGACGTTGCATTACTTGTAGTTCGATGAAATGTTATCCCGCAAGACGTTAATTTGGAGAAAAGAATGGATTCAAACTCACTATTATTATTTGTTGTCGCTTGTCTCGCTATCAACATGATTCCTGGACCTGATGTAATTTATATTGTTTCCAATACAATGAAAGGTAAATTATCTGCTGGGCTGAAAGCGGCTCTGGGGCTTGGTGTTGGTTACTTTTTTCATACACTAGCGGCATGTTTAGGTTTGTCAGCAATAATTCTGAGTTCATCTTTGGCTTTTAGCGTTGTTAAATGGTTAGGGGCCGCTTACCTAGTTTATTTAGGTGTTCAGTCATTACTGTCCATGTGGCGTGGAGAAAGTAAAATCGTTGAAAACAAAAATGTTGATAATAATAAAAATGTGTTTGTTCAGGGAGTTATCGTCAGCGTCTTGAATCCAAAAGTAGCGCTATTCTTCCTATCATTTCTGCCTCAATTTATTGATACGTCTGCAAGCTCAACATCAATGCAATTATTAGTACTTGGCTTGCTGTTCAGCGTACTTGCGACGACATGTAACGTTTTGTACGCATCTGTGGGTAATTGGGTATTTAGTCGTCCACACTCTCAGCGTTATTCAAGAACTCTTGAAGGTGTTTCAGGTATTCTACTTATCAGTCTAGCGAGTAAAGTGGCATTTAGTGATCGTTAGATACAGGGCATTTTATTCTCGTGATTATTATATGGCTAATGTTTGCTCAATCCATACGTTAAATGAGTGCTATTGCATAGGTTGAATCACAAATTTCAAAAATACCAATAAGTGAACGTATTTATTTATAGTATGGTTGGCGCGATTTTATCGTAGCTAGGTTAATAACATGAAAAATAAAGTAATTCTGTGTTCCGCATTCCTTTTGGGTTTGTCAGGTTGTGCTTCTGTTCCTACTGTTGATTCGACAGTATCAAATCAAATGAAATCATTTGAAGCACCTCAAAAGGGGAACGCAGGGATTTACATTTATCGAGAAGATGCTTTTGTCGGAGCAGCGCTTAAAAAGTATGTTTACGTCGATGGGGAATGTATTGGTGAAACCGCTCCTGGTGTATTCTTCTACCATGAGGTCGAAGGCAATAAAGAACATCAAGTAAGTACAGAGTCTGAGTTTTCTGAAAATCACTTAACTATCTTAACGGAAGAGGGCCGTAATTATTTCGTTAATCAATACATTAAAATGGGTGTATTTGTTGGTGGTGCGGGCGTAGAACTCGTAGACGAAAGCAAAGGTAAAGCAGAAGTACTAAAAGTCGACATGGCAGAAAAAGGAAACTGTTCTTCGATCTAGTTTTACAAACAGACCGCTTTTTAGATTAAAAAACACATTATCAATGTAACCCAGCGCTTGATGAGATCCATTCAGCGTTGGGTTTTGTATTTTTGGCAAACAGTATACCTATTTCAGACCGCATGATTTGCCACCTCCTAGCTTGAGCCAATTTATCGTTCAAAGTATCTACTTGTGAAACGTGAATTTTCGAGAGGATTTCGTAGGGAGCAATCCTACAAACGCGATTAACTGATATGCCATTCCATCATTAACCTTGTCGAGTGTATTGCTAAACTAGGTAGCGGTGTGTCTCCTCTCATTAAACAAATAATAGGTATATCAGTTTTAGCTTCTATGCCTTTACATCATGCACTCGGAGCGCAATTTAAAATCAAAGGGCTAACATCAATATTAGAGAAAAATCTTGAAAGTCACCTTACACCACTAACGAAACTCTCTGTTTCAAACATTACCTCAAATCGACTAACGCAGATGGTTAATAATGCGTTAAACCCTTATGGCTACTATCATTCCGAGCTCAATGTTCAGAGATCAGAGAATGATCTCATCGTGCTTGAGGTTGACGCGGGGGAGGTGATGTTGGTCAAAAAATCTAATATTGCTGTGTCGGGAGAGGCCAGTAACGATCAGGATTTCATCGAACTAATCAATCAAGCTCAACTTAAGCAAGGGCAGCCGTTGCTTCATTCTGAGTACGATACGCTAAAGCGAAACTTGATTTCATTGGCTCAGCAAAAAGGTTATTTAGATGGACGTTTTATCGAATCGTCTTTGGAAGTCATTCCAAGTTTGAATGAAGCCCATGTGAATCTGCAGTTCTCTAGTGGTTCTCGCTACCAATTTGGAGAGCTGTCTGTTCTTACGTCGGGTATCGAAACGGCTCGAATAGAAGCGATGAGAACATTTGAGCGGGGCGACGATTTTGATACTTTGAAATTGAGTCAATATCAGGCCGATCTCTCCAGTACTGATTGGTTTCGCAGTGTGATTGTGAAAGCGGATTTCGAGGAGATATCCGATGGTCATAAGGTGCCGATAGAAGTGCTCGCAGAGCCGAATTCACGCAATATTGTGCAAGTCGGTGGAGGGTATTCGACAGACTTGGGATTACGCGCTTCGCTAAACTGGACCAAGCCTTGGTATAACGCACGTGGACACAGTTTTGAGGCACAAGCGTACGCTTCCAAACCGGAACAATCGCTATTACTAGGTTATAAAATTCCCACCAAAAATGTTCTAACGGATTACTACGGGATTCAGTTTGAATCTAAGCATGTCGACTATCGAGACACATCGAGTTTTTCTAATGATTTATCGTTTGAAAAACACTGGCAGTTAGACAGTGATTGGCAAAGCACCATGCACGTTCGTTATTTGCAAGAAAGTTATCGACAAGCGTCGGAGAATGACGAATCACAGTTGTTATTACCGGGGGTGACATTTTCACTGCTTGATCGCAAGAACGATCAATTAGAAGTAAAGCACCGTCACGTTTACTCATTGGAATACTCAGACCCTAATTTTTTCTCCGATTCTCGTTTGCTGCGTATTGAGGGCAATAGTGTTCTGTCATGGGATATTAGTGAAAAACACAAGTTTCACTTTCGTTCTAATGTCGGTATTAATGTCGCTGACACTTTGAGCGATATTCCATCCTCGTTACGCTTCTTTGCGGGAGGTGATGGCAATCTTCGTGGTTATGGTTATGAGTCTATCTCTCCTAGAGATGAAAATGGCGATTTAACGGGTGCCCGTTACATGTTTACTGCTGGGCTGGAATATCAATATCAGGTCTACCGCCAATTGTGGCTTGGGGCATTTTATGATGTTGGTGATGCCTTCAACGATAAGGTGGATTGGAAAAGTGGTACAGGCTTGAGTTTGATATGGAATTCAAAATACGTGCCCGTCAAAGTGGACTTTGCTTATGGTTTAGATGCTCCTCAAGGAGACCAATTCCGCGTTCACTTTTCGCTCGGAACGCAGTTTTAGCGGGCATTAAAAAGGCTCTCATCCTTGCAGATAGAGAACCTTTTTAAGCCTTGATTGTTTAGAGTTCGAACTCACCATTCAGTTTCTTGAATATCCAGTTAGGTGCCTTATGCCATCCACCATAGTTTGGATTCTTAGTATGGATCTCATTCATTGATTGCCACCGAGTTTGGCCTTGTCCATCTCGAGATACTCGCCAAAACAGTTCATCTTGTTGTCGAGTTAAGTAGTGCATGACATGTTCTGCAAAGGCTTCGCTTTGGACCAACACACCAAATTCCACATTAAGGAAATCCGATCTTGGGTCGAAGTTTGATGAGCCGATATAAGTCAGCCGATCATCGAGTATCACCGTCTTGTTGTGATAATAAGTATCCGCATGGAAGTAATGGTCATCATTGTTCGCTTGGTTTTTGTACTCAAGTATATGAACGCCCTTATCTAACAGGGTTTGGCGATGCTCCTCGTAATAAGCCGGAATAAAGCCAGAATCATTAGAGGCAGACGAGTTCGTCATTAACGTGATGTCCGCTTTTTGCTCCATCAAGGTATCAATAAAGGCAAATTCACCATCACTCGGTACCACATAAGGCGTTGATATCACTGCTTTGGATGCAGTGGTTATTTGTTGCCAAACTTGGTGTTCTGCACGTTTTCTAAAGTAGGGTTTGTTGTTTTCTAACTTGTTTAATGAGTCGAAAACGGGGGTGACTTGCGCAGCAATGAAGTCGGGACTGATCAGTTGTTTTACCTGTTTTTCAACTTCAGCCAGAATGATGCTTTTGTCTTTCTCTTCTTTATTAAGCGCTTTAGTAAACGCGGAATAGTTTGGGGTAACGTTAACGATGTTTTCTATTGGCGTAACATGCTCGCTGTCCCAAAGCTGTTGGTAGTTTTTGTCGAATGCTCGAATAATGCTGCCTTTGAACAAGACATCCATATCAAAGAAGTTGGCTTTGCGGCTGTAACCAAAATAGTCGTCGCCAATGTTACGTCCACCTAGAATCATCCATTGATGGTCGACGTTGAAGTACTTCTCGTGCAGACGATTGTCCAAACGTTGTTGATGAGTAGAGAAGTTGACGGCGCGACCAATCCAGCCTGACTTACGTGAATCAAACGGATTGAATAAACGGATTTGAATGTTGTTGTGAACACTGAGATCGGCAAGCCATTTCTCGTTAAACACCAATAAATCATCGAGAGTGAGTCGAACTTGCACGCCTCGATCTGCTGCTTGTTTGAGTTCATTGAGTAGCATCAAACCAAGCGTGTCACTCTCCCAAGAAAAGTAAGTCATATCGATGCTTTGCTGAGCGTTTCTTACCAGTTCAACACGACGAGCAAAGGCTTCTGGAGCGGTAGGAATTAAGTAAACTTCGGCTTGATGCTGAGTAGTTTGCCAATTGGCTTCAAAATCCGGTTCAACTTGAGGGTAGGGCTGGGCACAGCCAACCAACAGCGCGCCGAAGATAAAGAGTAGCAGAGCACGAATGGCGTTAGGAAACATGAGTAAACCTTCCTAATTATGTTCAAGGAATAAGGATGAAAAAAGCCAGCGAACTGGCTTTTAGGTATTCGGTAACGAGTTTTTAGTGACTGAAGATAACGTTACATGTGACTCAGAATCAGCCCAAGTTCCTCGAGACCATTGAGGCGACCTTGGCGCAGTTTTGGATCTATGCCTGAGTGATGAGCATTGTCCCAGTCTTGCGTGGATTGAATACCGCCATCGTTATCGATCAGCAGTACTCGATCAGTCGCGCTGTTGTATTGGAAGTCTTCAAATAAACGCTCGCTAAACCACATACGAGAGAGCTCGTTCATCATCGCTTTGTCTTTGCTACCTGGGCGAACACTTGAACCATCAAGCTTTAATGCCTTATTAAACACAAATGGTAATTCCGATGCATTACAAGCGCCCACAATACAACTGATGCTTTTGAGTAAATCACCCACGTCGAGATCGCCATTTTCACCTTTTGTGTTGTAAGTCCATACGTTGAATCCAGGTTTGTAGTCAAAGTAGTAGAAGCTTGGCGTCGCTCCTGTTGCTTCTTCAATTGAAGCTTTATGACGGTTTGGACCCGTGAAGAGCAAATCATGCAACGTGGTTTTGAATTGCTGCATGTTTTTGGCCGCGCCATTCAGTTCGCTTTCATCGTTAGGGAAGAAGTCAGCCAGAGCAAGTAACTCCGTGGTTGAATCGGAGTTCCCCAAACCGAAGAACAACTTGGTCATCGCTTCATAAGCGGTGCTAGGCAGCAGTTCCAATAAGTCAGAAAGATCGAGTTCAATCGAAGCTGAATCGTCGAGTAATGAACGATATTCAGCGCGTAAACGGTTCAAGTTCGTTTCCGATTCTAGCCACTCCACCATGTATTCGACGATTAAGTTTTCATCACCACTGTCAATGATTTCTGGTGCTTCTTGGCTCAAGATTTCAATAATAGCTGGGATCAAAAATGTCAGGCTCGGCAGCATGCCCAGAGTATTGCTTTCTGCACTGTTTGAGCCAATTACCGTCGGTACGATCCATTCACTCTCAATGGCTTGTTTAGTAAAGTGATAGCCCGGTACTTCTTTCACTAGAAACGCTGGTGGGCGATGCTCGATGTAAGGCGCAAATGGCATCAACGTAGCTAATGGGCTGTTGTCGCGTGTTGGACTGATAACCGGAATATTCGCGGCGGTCAGTACCCAGTTCTTAAGACGTTGAATAGGATCAAGCATCTCGCTCTGTACCTTCATGACCTCTTCCAGTGGTAGTAACGCAAGATCTTCAACGCTTTGTTCTGGCCTTTGGCTCTTGGCAACATCGTAACTTTTATATTCAAAGCCGTAAGCGTTGCTTTGCATGATGGCACGCTGAAAGTGCTCACCTGCGATTGCAGCATCGCCTTTTGATTGCTGTAAAATTCCCACAGACATGGCACCCGCACCTTGACCCATGAGTGTCACGTTTTGCGGATTGCCGCCGAATGCCTCTATGTTTTGTTGAACCCATTCAAGCGCGTGTTTTTGATCACCTAAGCCAAAATTACCGCCTTCAGGGTTGTCCAAACCATCGACCCAAACACTGCCCAACAAGCCCAAACGATAGTTAAAAGTAACAGTAATAAACGGGTTACCATCGTCAGCACCTTGTGCAACCACCATATTACCATGAATCAGCGGTTCTGAGCCCGCGCCGTATTCAAAGTCTCCACCGTGAATAAAGACATACACTGGCAAATCTGCGTACGCTTCTGTCCCTGCTGGTCGCCAAATGTTTAGGTTCAAACAATCTTCTGATTGCGTTTGTGCCGTGGTTTTTAACTGCGGGCACGCATCACCGAACTGAGTCGCATCAATATCGCCTTCAAGTGGGACCGCAATGCTGTGCTGAAAGCGGTCTGCTTGCGCAAATTGGATACCTTTGAACGCCTCTACCGCTGCCAGCTTTTCATCCGCATCAAGAGGCGTGATGACAAGGGACTCTTTGGTCGCTTGAATGGTTGCATCGCCAATTTCCAAAGCGATTTGCTCTGGTGGTAAGGGTTGTAGTGGCTTCGGGCCGTTAGGAACGCTAGGTTTACCAGAGTCATCACTGCAAGCTGCTAAGGCAAGAGTGATGGTAATGGCTAAAGTTGAGCGATTGAGTAAAGTCATTGTTATGTCCAAAAAGTCATTTGGTGCGTACACCGAAAATGTTAAACGGCATCTAACAAGCGACGTCCTGACGCTTTGGCATTAATCCGTGAATGGTTGGATGGCTTGTTGTATTGATGGCTCAAATGGTAGGACATCGGCGACAGTTTCAGTAATCGCCTTTGTAGGATGCAGTCCTACCATCGTCTAGGGGCCGGCTCTTTATGAGAGCTAGAAACGGTAACCAAGATTTAAGGTTACTGACTCTCGAGTTTCCCCTTTGTTATAGAGAAAGGTCAGGTTGTAGTTTTTGCCGATTTGCTTATTGAAACCAGTCAAAAACGCCCATTGATTAAGATCTACACCAATGTCGTAATCGAATTCGATATCACCGCTTTTTACATGCCCGTCCATTCGAGCGTCCAGTCCTTGATATTCTGCTCCGACAAAGAACTGCGTGCGATAATCGACAAGTTGATAACCCAACATCGGCTGTACAGTAACAATACCATCGCCCCAATCATCTAAGCCCTTTAAGCGAGTTTGCGAATAGGTACCAGTGACAGAAGCAAAGAACTCTTTATAGCCAACCGAAAGGGTTGTACCTATACCACGAAGGTCATATTCCAAATGCAGCGGCACGTCTAAGCGTCCGCGACTACAAAGTGCAGATAAACCATCGCAAAACTTATCACCTAATCCTGGCAGTTTATCGTTCAGCTTATCTTTTATGTACTGGCCACCTTCACCCGTGTAGGCGGCTTCAACATTGGCATCGACATTAACTTTTCCGATGTAACCAAATACATTCCAAAATGGCAGGATGTTTACATCGCCACGAAGCGTCATGCTCTCAGCACTCACGATGCCGACACTGTCTTCTGGATCAAACAGTTCATTAAGGCCGATGCCTTCAATCGTGAAATCATTAAATGGAATATTCATATCTTGATTTCGATACGCTAGCGATACACCAAACGGCAGAGGCAAATCGATACCTTGACGACGAACCATATCACCCATTAAAGGAAAAACGCGGTCTAGCTTAACACTGGCTTCTTGCATGCGTGGATCAGAGACCTCATTCAAGCGTTTTTCGTCTAGTACTTGCACGCCAAGCTTATCTTCATAAATCGCTACCGGTTTTACGCTGCTCATCATTTCGAGGGGTTTATTTTTCTTTGAACCAACTATCTTGGTGTTTTTACTGGCAATCGCAATTTTGCCTGATGTTAACTTCTGGAAGAGGATCTCTTGATCGTAAGAATCCACTTGGTAGTTGTGATGTGTGAACGGTTTATCGTTGGTAATGACCATACGTTTCGGTTCACCATTAACCAACTCAATATCAACGCTTAAAAAGCGAAAGTAGGCGATATCTTGAGGAAGACCGTATTTTGAGTAATTAAAACTGATGATCACATTACCATTCTGATCCTCTTTGGCTCTTACTGATGACGGATCAAAACTCTCCGCGTAGTTTCGAAGGCGGTATTCTGTTCGTGTGAAAGCTTCGATCTCATCAAGTACTTTTTCATTTTCATCGAGTTGTTCAGGGTTGTACTTGATACGCAGATCAATGTTGCCTTTGTTATCGGTGTTCTTAACCAAGTAGACGGACGAATCGCGAACGCTATCACCGATTTTAACACTTCGGTGGGCATGCTCGACCAAATGCTCGCCTTGAACTAGAGAGCTGATGGCCAGTTTTGGTAAATCATGACTGATACCATATTTGTCGAACAGTGCTCGGCCTTGCTCGATTACTTCGTTGTAGGTCGTCGTCTCTTCAGCGGCGAAGCCAAAAGTGGGGGTAGTAAGCATTAGTGCGCTCGCGAGCACAGTAAGAGAAGACGTCTTGCCGGCGCGTAATTCAAAAAAACTCATGACAGTTTCCACTCTGAATAGTCTCAAACCTTCGAGACTCAGACAGTTAATGTGTCACTGAACTTCTTGTTCAGTTAGATAGATATGTTTGCTGTGATTTATGTTGTGAATGCGGTGTTTTAAATTGCATTTCGTAAATCAATGAGAGGATTTTATGGGGGCTAGAGAAATCCCGTTAATCGCTTTTGATGGATACTATCCTCGCTTTATGGGTGAGGTAGGAATAGGGCAGCGAACAAAGCAAAAAGCCCCGCAGAGCAAAAGCAATGCGGGGCTTTAGTTTCAAGAACGGAGGTGACGCTTAGGCCGTGACGCGAACACGGAACAGATCGGTAAACAACTTGGCAATCATCAAAATGATCATAATGTTTACCAGCATCAGCAAGGGCGTTTCAATTCGATACGCTGGGGTTAAATTGAGCGCTCCTGATGTCAAGACAACCAATAAGTTAATACCTAGAATTCTGTGTACCATCAGTTTTGGTGTGGAAAAGACTTTCCAAATTACGATGATGTTGATGAAGTAGAATAGCCCAAGCTGCCAAAGCTCGGTCATCATTGGCATTAGGAAAATGTATTGCAATAGAATCACCGTGCCAGTGCCTATCACACCAAAAAATGCATCTTTAATAATGCTTGGTGGCATAGTAGGAACGATTGAAGAGAACACGCCTGCTAGCATCGGAAAAATGAAACCTCCGGGTACGGGCAGATAAATCCAGATCAACAAAGAAGTGACGAACATGGATACACCTTGCAATACCTTTCTGCCGTCTTCATTCAAATGCTGGATAAACGTTCGATGCTCGTGATGCCAAACCGTGTTTTTCTCTCTTTGCATGACATAAGCAACGTGACCAATGAGCGACGTACTTGGATTTTTAATATCAAAGCTTTGCAGTTGCTGCGTTAGTGTTGGCCAATCGATCTCACGACTTTGCGATTTATCTGCTTGTTCTAGCAATCGGTCTTGGATTTGTGCCATCTCATTTAAACGCGCACGCCATAGCTGACGATGTTCTTTCAAGTGGTAGCTGCCAGTAAGTGGTAAGCCGACCAGTTGGAATAACTTTTCTATGTTGGCGGTGTTGGTCTCAAGAGCTTCAGTATCTATATCATTGGGCGATTTCATAGCGTTAAGCATCGCCTCTCTGCTGGCCTCAAAACGTTGAATGAAGTTTTGTTCTGTACTGACTGGCCAAACTAATCGGTACACAACAGAAAACGTGATCACACCAAGAATCGTCTCTTGCATGCGAAGAACAGCGAAGTGGAACGTTGCTTGACTATCAAATCCTCCCATACATGCGATGATGGAGCACACAGCAAAACCGATAGAGAACACATAACCATACTTCTCGTCGCTCGACATAAATATGCACACACCCAAAAACAAGGTGAAGAAGGTGAGGAACAAAAAGCGGTCTTGAGAGAACGTCGCGATAAGAAAGAAGGCATAACCGATGCCCAATAAGGTTCCCAGCAATCGGTTATTACCTTTGTTTATCGAGTGTGCGAAGCTTTCGTTCAATGCCATCACCGCGACCGCAATCGCCGCCCAGTAAGGTTTCTCCCATTGAAACCATAAGGCAAGGCAGATCGCGATAACGATAGAGAGCGCAGCTTTGAACGCTTCTTTGGTAGAGGCGCTGAACATAACAATCACCGAATTATTTAATGATTTTGATAGAAGCCGTCATACCCACGCGAAGTTGCAGATCGTCTGGCAGTTCATCCAGTTTTACTTTGATGGGAATACGTTGAGCCAAACGAATCCACTGGAAGTTCGGATTGACGTTTGGCAGGAGATCGTTGCCTGTGCTGCCATCTTGCTTTGCAATACCGTAGCCGATGCTTTTGATTTCACCTTTTAGTTGCACATCGTTGTGCATCATCAAGGTTACGTAAGCGGTGTCTTCAGGATTGACGCCTACCAGATCTGTTTCTTTGAAGTAACCTTCTATCCAGAAGCTGTCTTCATCAATTAAGGCTACGACCGGAGAGTTGGCGACCACTTGAGAACCGACGCGTAAGTTCAAATTAGTGATGTAACCATTCGTTGGTGCATAAACTTTGGTGTAATCAAGGTTCAGCTTGGCTTCCTCTACATTGGCTTTTGCGAGTTCTACGTTGGCAACCGCTGTTTCTACCGCATTGTTTAGGTTGTTCAATGTCAGTACCGGTACGGCTCCAGGTGTGCGCTTTTCTAACTTAAGTGCGCGCTGCTCTTCGTTTTTTGCTTTTGCTAGCAGAGCAACCGCTTGCTTTTGAGTCGCCAACGCTTTGTGGTATGCCGCTTTATAGATGCTAGGATCGATCTCAAACAGTAAATCGCCTTGTTTTACTTGAGAGTTGTCTTCGACATACACGTTAATGACTTGTCCTGTCACACGCGGCGTGATTGAGACAATGTATGCACTGACTTGACCGTCTCGTGTCCAAGGGCTGCTTGAGTACGACTGGTAATAGCTGAAAATCACACTGCCAGCGGCACAAAGCAGTAGCAATGTGATGAGATAACGTTTAATCACGGGGTTTGCCTCAAAAGATGGTAATGAATCGACCAATAACGCCAGTAAAAATCACAATTAGGCTCAGCTCTGCGAGTGCAGGAAATGCAACGTATTTGTGGATACCCAATTTTGTAGCAACGGTTCCGACCAAAATGGTGAGCATGTAAGCCAATGCAATAACCAGCAACAAGGGTGGGAAGTAAACTTCGCCCCACACAAGTTCATGTGGCATTGAGTTCATGGTGTTTTTCTCTATTAACTTGATGAATGGAAAGATAAGGCAAATGGTGGCATCCGTGATAATCGCTTTTGGAGGATCTAATCCATCAAACGAAAGATGTTATGCGCTATATAGAGGGAATGATGCAACCAAACAGTTTTTTGAAGCGCGGAAACAAAAATAAAATTATTTTGCGATTTATTTGATGTTCATTGCAGAACGCTAAGTTATTAAATTTTCGACAATTATTGTTCAATGTTTGCTTTTGAATATGCGAAGTGATGGTTTCATCCTTCAAATGGGATTACGAGTTGTGAGTTTTTGTTCCTAATATTCGCTTCGAAGCAAACGAGATGCTTTTTAAATTAAATAATCCAACAAATATGAGTGACAGATTATTCGTTAGATTATTTGAGTTTTATATTTATTAGTAAGAGTAAAATTGTCATGGAAATTATTTCTAACCTTTTTGACATGGCACCATTTGTTGCTCTCTTTATTACGCTCTCTCTCGGTTATATGGTTGGTAAAATCACCATTGGTCGATTTGTTCTTGGCGGTGTTGCCGGAACATTATTAATGGGTGTAATTATTGGGCAATTTGGTGTTCATATTGATCCCGGCGTAAAAAGCATTTTCTTTGCGCTCTTTATTTACGCAGTAGGGTATCAAGGTGGTGCGCAGTTCTTCAAAGCATTGAACTTTAGAACCATCAACATTCTACTTTCTGCCGTGGTTATGACGGTTTCAGGTCTGCTTTGTGTGTTAGCGGCAGCTTGGATGTTTGATCTAGACAGAGGTACGGCAGCTGGTCTTGCAGCTGGTGGTTTGACTCAATCGGCAATCATCGGTACAGCGGGTGATGCGATCGCACGTCTTGGTGGTGTGACAGAAGAAGCGAAACACCTAATGCAGACCAACGTCGCAGTCGGCTATGCAGTTACGTACATCTTTGGTTCGCTTGGTCCAATTCTTATGGTGACATGGGTATTCCCAACACTGATGAAGTGGGATATCCGAGCAGAAGCGATTGCTCTAGAAGAGAAAAACTCAAATGGTAAGCGCGATCTTGCGCCGGGTGAATTCAACGCAGTAACCGCGCTGGTTACACGAGCATTTAAAGTGAGCAAAGATGGCGGGCTAGCAGGCAAAACCCTAGCTCAGTTAAACCAACACGCTCTAGCTGCTTGTATTGAATTGATTCAACGTGATGGCAAAGTGCTAGAAGTGGACAAATTCACAGCACTGAAAGAAGGGGATGTCATTGTTGTAACAGGTCGCCGTAATGCGGTACATCAGCTGCAAGATGGTTTGGCTGACAATGAGATTGCACTTCCTGAAGGCTATGAAGTTATTGAAGAAAACCGTCAACTGATCGCAGACAACCGCAAGCTGATCGGTAAGTCGCTGCAAGAGATCAAAGAGGCTTCGAACCAAGGTTCAATGCGCGGCATTTATGTGACGGATTACATTCGTGAAGGCAGCTCTATCGAAATGACGCCGGATCTTGTGGTGAAGAAAAACGACGTCATCCAGCTTACAGGTACAGCAAAAGACATTAATCGCGTTGAGAAAAACATCGGTCAACGCATGGGCTCTGCAACCATGACGGACTTTATTGTGCTTGGTATGGGTATGGTGCTTGGTCTATTGATTGGTCTCATCAGCTTTAAGATTGCAGGTATTCCCGTCACTATCGGTTCTGGTGCAGGTTGTTTGATCTCAGGTTTGATTGTGGGTTGGTTGCGTAGCCGCAATCCGCATGTTGCTCAGTTTCCTGTGGGGGCCGCGAACTTTATTCGAGATTTCGGTTTGGCAGCATTTGTGGGCATTGTTGGCCTTGAGGCTGGGCCTCAAGCGGTCGACACCATCAAAGAACACGGTATGTCTCTGTTGTTCCTTGGCATGGGTGTAACGATTATCCCTCAGATTATTTCGTTCTTCTTCTCATATTTTGTATTGAAGATTAAGAATCCAGTTGAAGCACTTGGCTGTGTGACAGGTGGACGAAGTGCGAACCCAGCATTTGCGGCTTTAATGGAAAAAACAGGTAATGCAACACCAGTATTCTCATTCACCGTGACTTATGCAGTCGCCAATGTACTGCTTACCCTATGGGGTCCAATTATTGTCGGCATTATTACTTTAAACGCAGGCATGTAATTTAAATAAATTCGAACAATCTTATCGCCTAATTAAATAGGCGGTAGGGGAAGTATTATCCAAATTTTACTAAATAATAGATTCAGGTAAATATTATGACTACGCAAAATACAACAATTGATTTTTCAAAATTTGCAGATTTAAGCCCATTTGAATTAAAAGATAAACTTATTGAAGTGGCACAAACTGTTCCTGACCGCGCTTTATTAGATGCAGGTCGTGGTAATCCTAATTTTCTTGCGACACTACCGCGTAAAGCGTTCATTCGTTTGGGTGAGTTCGCAATATTGGAAGCCGAGCGCACTTATTCATACCTAGATGGTGGTTTCGGTGGCATTCCAGATGGTGTGGGCATTGTTGAACGCTTTGACACGTTTGCAAGCGACAATAAGAAAGACCAAGGTGTGCAGTTCTTAGAAAAGTCGCTGAGCTACGCAAAAGACCGTTTGGGTCTAGAGAAGCAAGCTTTCTTGAATGAACTGGTTAATGCATACCTTGCATGTAACTACCCAGTGCCACCACGTATGTTGACGAACATCGAAACCGTTGTGAAGCAGTACATCGCAGAAGAGATGTACGGCCCAATGCCAATGACAACAGACTTCGATCTGTTTGCAACGGAAGGCGGCACAGCGTCTATGACGTACACGTTCCAAACTATGTTCAACAACGGTCTGTTGAAGAAAGGTGACAAGGTCGCGCTAATCACTCCAATCTTTACGCCGTACCTAGAGATTCCAGAACTGAGTGAATACGAACTGGAAATCGTTGAGCTACGTCTGGATGAGACAACATGGCAACTGCCGATGTCTGAAATCGAAAAGCTTGCAGATACAGACATTAAACTGCTTTGTGTCGTGAACCCAGCAAACCCAGCGTCTGTGAAGTTCTCGGATGAGACTCTGGATAACCTATCAAATTTTGTGAACAACGAACGTAGCGACCTGTTCATTGTGACTGACGATGTATACGGCACATTTGCGGACGACTTTGTCTCACTGTTCGCGAAACTGCCATACAACACGCTTTGTGTGTACTCGTTCTCTAAGTACTTCGGTGCAACAGGCTGGCGTTTAGGCTCGATTGCAATTCAACACAACAACGTGTTTGACGATGCAATGCGCAGCCTTCCTGAAGCGCGTCAACTTGAGTTGGACGATCGTTACAAAACGCTGACTCCGGAACCTCGTGAGATCAAGTTTATTGACCGTATCGTTGCCGACAGCCGCAGCGTAGCACTTAACCACACAGCAGGTTTGTCTCTTCCTCAACAAGTTCAAATGGCGCTGTTCTCATTGAACTGCTTGATGGACTCAGAGAAAAACTACAAAGAAGCATGTAAACGCATCATTCGCGATCGTTACAAAACTCTGTACAAAAACATGGGTGTAGAAATTGAAGAAAACAAAGATCGTGTGGACTACTACACACTACTTGAGCTCGACACTTTGGGCGGCAAATTGTACGGACCAACCTTCGTTGAATGGTTCAAAGCGAGCGAGAAGGGCAAAGACTTCCTGTTCCGCCTTGCACATGAAACCGGCGTTATCCTACTTCCAGGCCAAGGCTTCGATGTAGTGCATGCATCAGTTCGAGTTTCACTAGCAAACCTTACTCACCACGAATACGAGCTTATCGGTCGTGCAACACGCAAAGTGTTGGATGAGTACTTTGCTGAATTCCAAGGCTAATGAATCCAACCTGATTAAGAATAAGCCTCGGCGTTGTCGAGGCTATTCCGACCAAATAAGCACAGTGCGCGATATTGTGTTTATTTAGTCGCCAAGCTAACAAACTTCTCAATTAAGAGTGACTTATGAAAAGTATTATTTCTATTCAATCTCATGTGGTTTATGGCCACGCCGGAAACAGTTCTGCCGTCTTTCCGATGCAGAGAATGGGCCTCGAAGTCTGGCCAATTCACACGGTTCAGTTTTCAAATCACACTCAGTACCAGCAAGGTTGGACTGGACAGAAGTTTGGGGCAGATGAAATTCATTCTCTAATGAGAGGCTTAGATAACATTGAGAAGTTAGGCGAATGTGGCGCGATACTGTCCGGTTATCAAGGCAGCGCAGAGCAATGTCGAGCGGTGGCCGAAGCGGTAAGTTTAGTCAAATCGCGCAACCACAGCGCGCTTTATGTGTGTGACCCAGTTATGGGTGATCCAGACAAAGGTTGCATTGTGGCAGACGGTGTCAAAGAAGCGATAAGCCATAGCTTGTTGCCCATCGCTGATGTGATTGTTCCTAACCAGTTTGAACTGAGCGAGTTAACAGGTGTGAAAATTGACTCTCTTTATGATGCGGTCACTGCATGTAAAAAAGCCCTAGAGCTGGGACCGAAAATGGTATTGGTGAAACATCTGCATGCACTAACAGATGACGCCTTCAGTATGATTTTAGCCACGCCGAAAGCAAGCTATTTGGCCCAACGCCCTAGTGTTGAATTTGCTATGCAGCCAGTAGGTGTCGGTGATTTGATTTCTGCGATTTTTACTTCTTGTTTGGTGAAGAAGATGTCTCCTGTCGCAGCCTTTCGTCATACACATAACGCCGTTTACGGTGTATTGGAGATCACCAAAGGCTATGGCACATGGGAGCTACAGACGATCAATGCCCAATACGAATTTGTCGAACCGACGCATGAGTTCAACGTCGTGAAAATTGCTTAGCGCAGTACCTAATTAACGGAGAAGCGTAAAGTTAGCATATAGAAACTTGGCATAATTGCTTTGATGGATAGCATCCTACAATCGCGATTATGGGGTTTAGCCGTGCCTAGCTATAGTAACTCCACACAACGAAACGGACTTCATTTTGACCCAATTAACTTCAAACTGAGTCTCTGGTCATACGCCAGAGAACATTAAATGAGACTGATTATGAATCGTTTAATTTCCTCTGGTGTGACGGTTGTACTTTCGCTGCTGATAGTAGCTTGTAGTTCACCCCATACGCTGGATGTTCGTGTTTCTCAAAGCAACTATAAAGATGTCGAGATCGCGAGTTCGACACCAAATGAGCCACTTCGAATGTGGGCCAATGAAGCTCCGGATTTTCTCTACTCGTCGCACAATCAAACCACACCAATCAAAGTAGAGGGTGAACAGCTCAATATTTTGGCCTTATCGGGTGGTGGCGTAAACGGCGCATACGGTGCCGGCGTTTTGATGGGGCTGCAGGAAAAGGGGGAGCTAAAAGATTATGCCATCATTACTGGAGTCAGTGCGGGTGCCCTAATCGCTCCTTTTGTTTTCATTGGCGGTGATGCGATGCCAAAGATGAAAGAAGTCATGCTCAACATCAATGATAAGAATATTTTGGGTAAGAAGAACTTCTTAAATACCCTGTTTAAGGACGCGTTTACCGATGGTGAGAATCTCTATGATTTCATCGCAGACGCTTACCCTGAGCCCATGATCGAGGCGATGGCGCAGCAACACCGCAATGGTAAACGCCTCTTTATTGGCAGTACCCATTTTGATTCAGGCGAACTGGTGATTTGGAATATTGGTGCGATTGCGAACAGTGATTTAGCGGACAAATCTGAACTGATTTACAAGGTGCTTGCTGCGAGCGCATCGATCCCTGGTGTTTTCCCTCCACAATTTATCGATGTTGAACATGATGGAGAAACTCTTGAGGAGTTACACGTAGATGGTGGTCTCGCAGCGCAGGTGTTCTTTAATCCGTCTAACTTCAACTATCAACAAATCTCAGATGCTTTGGGGTTAGAAAAAGCGCCTCAGTTGGATGTGATTCGCAATGGTGCGTTAAAAGCGCCGTATCGTCCACTAAAAGACAAAGGTTTGGACTTGGTATCGAAAAGTGTCTCAAGCCTTACGCTAGCGCAAACTCGTGGTGATCTCTATCGAATGAAATACATCAGTGAAATCAACGATATCGAGATGCAGTTTACCTACATTGATCAAGATTTCAGGTACGCCAAAGTAACGAAAGATATGTTCGATCACCGCTACTTGCTGACGATTTACGAATATGGATTCAAAAAAGCCACCCAAGGGCAACTTTGGGTAACTGAACTCCCTTAATACAGGAAAACGATACAATGAAAAAAGCCGTTCTTACACTCATGATGCTTACCGCTTCCGCGACTGCATTCGCCCAAAGTGGAGCCCATCTTGACCAGCAAAAAGTGGATAGTGATATGCAGCAACTGTCTGCAATCAAAGAAGAAGGTGCAGCCTTTATCATGATTGACGAGAACTCGAGTTACGTGGCGGTCGAGTTCGTGGGAAAGTGGGAAGAGATCAACAACTATGTGTCACACAAAGAAGCGAAACAACGTAAATTGGAACAAGTGAACAAGCAGTTCGTGTACTCTCAGGTCGGTGAAACGTTGGAGTCACTTGAGCAAAAAGTCGTTGACCACATTTACGCTGATCAACCTAAATATTTCAGTGTCGATGTCTACCGCGATTACCATGGTGACTCAGGAGAATTCAACTATTTAGCTCGTGTCGTTGAGTACAACTAAGTTAGAGAAAACCTACTGACGCTAGTAGGTTTTTTTGTGTCGTCGAGAAGGAATTCAAACGCAGATTGTTACCGTTACCAAGTAGCAATTCTACGATCTTGTGGTAATTTAATTAGATAACTCTAAAAAGTAAGCACAACCTATGAATTTTAGTTTTGAACAACTTCTCGCGTTCGTAACCGTTTATGAACAGCTTTCGTTTAGTAAGGCGGCGGTCAAACTCAATAAGCACCGAACCACAATAGGGCAGGTGATTACCAATCTTGAAGATCAACTGGCGGTCAACCTGTTTGAGCGAGTGGGGCGCTCGGTAGAACCGACAGAAGATGGTCATCTTCTTTACCACTATGCTAAGCAAACCATCGAACAAGCACGTACTTTCGATAAAGTCGCATTAAGTCTAGCTTACGGTGGGTTAGAGAATGTTAGTATCGCCTATTCAAGCGCTATACCACACCGTTTTCTTGTATTGCTTCGTATTCAATTAGCAGCAGATTTTCCGATGATGCGAGTTAACTTTCTTGTTCGTAATCGCAACGAAATTAAAGAGGGTTTACAGAATGGTGAGTATCAATTCGGTATTGTCAATGTGCATGATAGTCGAGCTATACATAGTCTGGATGCGACGTTTTTAGGTCATTTTGAATTTGTTCCTTTCGTCCAGAAAGGTGGTGAACTCGCTTCTATGGCACCAGATCGAGTATTGACAGCCTTGAGGAATAGCAAACAATTTGTACTGCGTTCTCTTATTGAAGAGGGAATGGGCGAAAAAGTCATCGTAAGTTCGAACCATGAAGAGGTCGACCAATTGGCCCTAGTAGTGAAAATGGTTGAAGCAGGTTTAGGATGGGCGATTCTCCCCAGAACGTTTGCCCATTCGGAGTTTTCTAATAATCATATAGAGCCAGTGGAAGTTTCTGAATTATTGGAAGGTTTTAAGTTTGGTTTTGGCCTATGGTGCCAACCCTCTAAGCAAGTCGGTGATGTAAAAAATTCAATCATGAAGGTCGTTACAGAATACCGAGAGAAAATAATCCGTGATATGACTTAGCGGCGACATGTATCCTGCTCATCCCTATCAACAACAAGACTCAATGTGAGTCTTGTTTTTTTGTGTCTGAAAAACGTTATCTTTCTAGCGAAGACTAATGTCTATTGGAAGGATATGACCCTCTATATGAGAGTATGGAATCCATACTTTTTGGCTTAATCTAATCTCGCTCAATGGGTAAGCCCAGAGCAAAAAGTGTTTTTACCATATGTCCGCTGCAAGGACGCAGATTTTCAGCCGGGTTTAGTTACCCGGCTTTTTTTATAGTAATAAAAAATGTCAGCTGTCACCCCAAGCTCTCTGTTACAACTGGCTTGTTACTTCGCTTAGCAATCCAGTACGCAACGCTACCCCAAAGCACAGTGAGTGCCCAAAGTGCTGTCCAATGTGGAGCGACTTGTTGCCAGGTTGCCCCCATTTGGTTTAGCGCTAAGAAAGCTTTGATCGCCCAAGTGCTTGGGCTTAAATCAGCAATCCATAGTAAGGGAGTAGGTATGGATTCAATCGGCCAAATAAAACCAGCCAAGAAAATGAGCGGCATAGAGCTCACTAGGACGACTAAGGTGACAAGTTCACGCCGAGGTAATAAGTAACCTAGCCAGAAGCCTAGTCCGCAACAACCTAAAAAGAACGGGAACAACATAGCCAGCAATTCGCCCGCATTGGCGATATGGTTTACGTTTAAACGTTCGAAGCTAAAACCAAAATAATAGGCGCCGAGTAAATAATAAATTGCCACAAATACTAACGTTCTCACAAGCAGCAGCGATCCCGTTGATACTTGTGACCAATAGCCACGACCATGACGCTGTGTTCCCGTTTGTAATCCAACCGCCATGATCAACGTTTGTTGTAAAATCAGAACAAATACTGCCGGCACTACGTATTCGATGTAACCCATGGTTGGGTTGAACGTTGGTTTCATATTAAGCTTAATAGCAGAGTAATTATGGCTAGCCATACTCATGGGCACACCATCTATCACCATTTTACTGACTTTCACTTGGGCCCCTAATGTGCCTCCAGCTTGGGCCAGTCCTTCTACCACGGTTCCGTACACGAGAAAATACGAGGCGTCCGCAGCGTAGGCCAGAGTCGGGCTTTTACCTAGCATTAGGTCTTTGTAAAAGTGTTCTGGTATGACTAAAAAACCGGTGATCTCTCGTTGTAAAAATGCTTGCTTTGCATCGGCAATCGTATGAAGTCGAGTGACTACGTTGACTTGCGGAGTGGCATCAACCATACGTTCCAGCTTTAAACTCGTCTGACTACCATCCAGATTAACAATCGCGATTGGTTGTTCACGAGGCGTTTGTTGTGCATAAGGCAAAGGGTATAAAAACGAGTAAAATACGACACCACCAAACACGGTCAACGTAACGACTGGATTGGTTAGAACGGCCTTAAGTTCCGCTTTAATCAGTTGCCACAATGTCATACCGCCTCCTTCGCTTGGCGTGTTGATGAAGCTGTTCGATGTTTACCCATCAAGGCTGCGGTAATGAGCAGGGGCACAACGTAACCAATCATAGGCCATAGCGAGCTTAAAGATTGCGCGGCCGATGCTCCATAGCTTGCTTGACTCACTTGTACTTCAATGTAATGGGTAATCGGCAATAATGAACGCCATGCATAAGCGAGCGTGTTCATGTCAGAAACTGGGAATGTAATTCCCATGAACGCGAAGCTTGGAGCCGTAAATGCGCCAGCAAAACTCATCGCACGTGCAGGATCCATCGACAAGAAGAAGAACAACGCTCCCATAATGATACAGGCGATAACCGTCGCCAATTGTGCTAGTAGCATAACCACAAAACTGCCTTCCATTGGCCAATCAAGCACGGAATAAAACCAGTACAAGAACAACGCACCTTGCGCCATAAAGACCGGAATGTACTGACTTAATAGGGTAGTGAGCCTGGCGTATGGCTTTTCGCCCAAAAATGCAAATCCATTCTTTCCACCATAAATGCGAAAGTGCGCGGCAAGAATCAAAATAGTGCTTACTACAATACATATTTGCCAAATGGCTGGCACGATAGCCGTTACCAAAAATTGTGCGTAGTTATTGTTACGGTTAAATAATGCGGTTATTTGTGTCGACACGGGTACAGCCTGTCCTGCCGCTGCTAACGTTGTGGTGTTACCCTTAGCCAAGTTGCCCATTACTTCAACCTGAGCGTCGAAATAGCCTTGTGCTTGCGCAACGGCAGAGTTGATCAATTTCGCTACCAAAATGTACTGACTGTTGTAAAAGACAGAAAGTTGAGGTTGGCGGTGCTGGAGAATATCTTGGTCGAACTTAGATGGGATGACCGCGTAAGCGTAGATATCGCCTTCAATCATCGCATTTTTTGCTTCGCTTGCACTGGTGTAGTGATAGTTAACAGCCAGACTCGACGACGCATCCAAAGATTGAATGAGCTTTCGAGAAAGTTGGGAATGTTGTAGATCAACCACACCGATTGGCAGATCCCGGGCAATGCCCGCAGAGAACACTCCCCAAATCATCATCGCGAGCAAAATCGGTATCCAAGTAAGGCACGAAAGCAACCACTTGTCTCGTCGTAAGATATGCCGCTGTGAAATCTTAATCGTCATAGCATTAACCTAGTGGTTGTGATTAAAGTTCAACGACAACACTCATTCCCATACGCAGTTCAGGTTCGGGTTGAGCTGGACGAGCTTCTACTTCAAAGGTACGAAGATCAAAACCTTGAGAAGCATCGGTTGCTCTCCACGTTGCAAAGTCACCCATAACGGCAACATGCGTTACTTTGAACTCAACATTTTTGTTTAAGGCAGGCAAATAGGCATCAAAGGTTGCTCCTTTTGTAAAGTGTTGAAGGTAATCTTCACGCACATTCAGTGTCGCCCAGGCATCTTCTGTATCTATCACAGTAACGACTGGGAAGCCCTGAGGTGCTAATTCACCACTTTGAAGTAGAACTTGAGAGACTTCGCCGTCGAACCAGCTGTAGATCTGAGTATCTTTCGCATACGCTTCTACTTCGGCTACGGCACCTGATGCCATGCGCGCTTTTTCCGCCGCAGCCACTTTGGTTTCACTTCTAGCGCCTTCTTTTGCCATTTCGTACATTTGAAACGCGGCACTTTCTGTGTATTTCGCTGCTTGCCACTGAGTTAAAGCTTCATCGCGTTTTTGTTCTGCAACCACGCCATCGTTATAAAGGTTATTCACACGATTGTAGGTTTTTTCCATTAAATTCGCAGCGGCTTTGGCTTTCATCCACTGATCTTTTGCTGCTTGGATTTGTTGCTCACGTGCGCCTTTCTCAGCTTCTTGAGCTAAGGCGTCCGCCGCTTTTTCACCTGCTTTTGCTTGTTCTAACTTCGCTTCAATTTCAGGACTATGAAGGGTAAAAATAAGCTGACCTTTCTCTACATCGTCGCCTTTACGTACCATGACCTCATCAATACGCCCTGGAACTTTTGAGGAAATGCTGTATTGCTGGGCTTCAATTAATCCCTGTAAGCGGATCGGTTCCGGTTGATAGGCTTGGTAAAATTGATACCCAACCCAAGAGGCAACACCCAAAGCACAAAGTGAGAGTAAAACGGGTTTTAGTGATTTAGCTGCCATGATTTATTTCACCTCTTTGGATGTTGAAGCAGGGATATAAGCGGTATTTTGATATTGTTCGAAGCTGTTCATTTCACTGCTCAATGCGAGTAGCTTGGTTAAAGATATTAAATAGCGGAAACGCGCCGCCGAACGTTGTGTTTCTATACTCGCGACATAAAGTTGTGCATCCACAACATCCAGAGAAGACGACAGACCCTGAGTAAATGCTTTTTCACGCAAGCGCAGGTTTTCGTTAGCGAGTTCAATGCTAGATGCGAGCCCTTGTACTTCATCAATGGCTTGCTGAGCCTCCAAGTATGTCTTTTGGACTAACAGCGATAAGTCTTGTTTGGCTTGGGACTTTAATGAGTCGACCTGCGAGACGACGCTTTGAGCGGCTTTGACTTTTTCGCTTCGCCCTGAAGATTCAATCAGTGGAATGCTGACACCAACACCAACTAACCAGTCAGGCTTCATTTGGCTTGCGAGAGAATCGTCTTCATACAAGCTGTAGTCGCCGTAAAGATAAACTTCAGGGTAGTATTTCCCTTTTTCTGCTTTGATTAAGCTAGAGGCTTGTTTGTGTTTAGCGCTCAGAAGTTCTAACCCCGGATAGGTAAGCAACGTTTGATCGACAAAAGCGCTAAGAGGGGGAAGACTGTCGTTGATAAACAAAGATTCAGCGGGCTCTACGGCGTCATCTTGTGCGAGTAATTTACCTAATGCAGCCTGAGCGATACTCAAATCGCTGGCAGCTTTACGTGTTTCTACGGATGCTTTATCTAAAGAAGCCTCGGCTTGCAGGCGCTCAACGTGCGCGATTTGTCCTTGCTCTTCAAGCTTAATGGCAAAATCTCGATGCTTTTTTAGCCCTGCTTCAACCGCTTGCCGCGTTGCGAGTACTTCCTTTGCCAGTACGACAGAAAAGTAGTACTTCGATAAATCTTCAAAACGCGCTTGTTGTTCCATTAGAAGCTGACTTTTCGCCTCATCCGTTTTGCCTTCTGCTGCTGATTGAGCCGCAGAAATTCGACCACCAGTAAAAATTGGCCAAATCGCACGAATAGACGAAGAGAAAATATCGCGCTCGGTTATGGTCGAAGTGGTATTAGCTAAGGCACCAAAAATAGGCTGAAAAGCAGGAGGTACGTTAATGTGTGCTCCTGTGCTGTCTAGGATCTGTTTTCCCGAAAGCGTGATATCGGTATCTAAACGCGTGTAATTCGCGCCAATAGTAACCTGAGGTAAGTTGAGATTGCTGGTGGCACTCTCTTGGTATTGGTAGTTCTCGACGTTTGAGCGTTGAGCTTTGAGAGAATAGTTGTTTTCTAGCAATAGCTGCCATGCGGTATCAAAAGTGATCGGTGCCGCATGACAGGCAAGGGAAATCGAGCTGCTAAGTAAGCCCAGTATCCAAAACTTTCCTGTTTTTTTCATAATGGCTGCTTTGTCGTAGAGTATTAGCTCTAATATAAAGGATTCGTAACTGCGTGTTAAGTAGGAGGGAAAATTGGGCAGTAGTATGCGCCCAGTTATATTTGTGCTGGGCGCGGGAGATGTTACAAATTTATTTCGTATATGGACAGTGAAACTCCGCTCTCCACTCGAGCTGACGAGAACCTCGCATCGTATTCAATAGATCTTTTCCACTCATTTGAGGGAAAGATAACAGGACTTTGAGATCAGAAGTACCGCCTCCGTTTTTTTCATAAGCCCTGACGTGTGTAAATGTTGAATACATATTCTCTGACAGCATCGCCTTATTCAGGCATATTCCAAAGGTATCGCGTTCCATGTTTGGTGTTCCTTCTAACTATAAATGCACCTCTGTTTATAGTTTTCCAGTTTTCAGATGGTGTCTAAGTGTTTGTCATATAGTCAGTATTTGTGTTTTGTTTTATTTTTGTCCAAACCACTGACATCAATGTTGAGCTTTTAATAGACTTCCAGCTTCACTGCTTTCAAACCGAAACTCTCATTGGTTTCGTTGATTAAAAATTATACGTTGTAAAGTCTAAAAACGCCTCAAAAACCGCTAAAATCGATGTGATCGCGATCATGATTTTAAGGGCAATTTATGTATGGAATTGAGTATTAGAGAGGAATGCTAAATTTGGTGAATGGTTGTAATTTTATGTTTCAGCTCGTCGATTAATTAACCGTAAACTCTGCGGTTTGTTTGCCTTCCTCACAGATTTATCACCGCGACAACGTCATGCTGTTAACTGAGTGTTAACGTTACGCTCAAGAGTGAATCACAAGGATGTATCAATGAGTTGGAAAACCATCAGCTTTCGTAAGCGGATGCTCATTATCATGACGCTATCGGGGTTGATAGAGCTGTTATTGCTTGTCGCCGCGGGGTTCACTTATCTCAAAATCAATCAAGAGCAAGAAATGGGAGAAAAAGCACTGGGTGTTGCCCGTTTTTTAGCGGACTCAGCGGTTGTTCGTGAAATGATCGAAACCCAAAACCCCCAGCCATACCAACTTCGCTTTAGAGAATTAACCGAAGCCATAGGTGCTGCATTCATCGTTATTGGCGACCATAAGGGAGTACGCTTAATCCACCCTGTTGATGAGCGGTTGGGCAAGCCAATGAGAGGTGGCGACAATCGTCGAGCGCTAGAACAGGGGTTGTCTTATGTTTCGACGGCACAGGGCTCGTTAGGTTATTCAGTTCGTGGTAAAGCTGCGATTTTTGACGAGCAAGGGAACATCATTGGTGTGGTTTCTGTTGGCTATTTGCTCGACCGACTGCAAGACCGCATCGAACCATTTTTGGCCTTTTTGATTTTAATGGTCATCGTAGTTGTCGTCGCTAATGCCATTGTATCCAATTATGCGTCGAGAAAGTTTCAGCGCGCCATTTTAGGCTTTGAGCCTGAAGAGATAGGGCGGTTGTACGGCGAATTAGAAGTGACGATGAGCACTATCAAAGAGGGCGTGTTAAGCATTGATGCCCAAGGGATACTTCGCTCGATAAATCGTAGTGCCTGCCAGATTCTCGGTATTGATAGAGAATCAGCGCTCAATAAACCTTTGACTGATACGCTGCGTGATAGCGATCTATATACAGTGTTAGAAAGCGGGCAGGAAGATCATGATATTGAAATATTCCTTAATCATAAGCGCCTGATTGCAAATCGCTCTCCAATTTATGTTGATGGAAAAATCGTGGGGGCGGTATCGAGTTTCCGTTTAAGGGATGAAATCAATGATCTAACCGAGCAGCTATCACAAACCAAGGAATATGCAGATTTGTTACGTTCGCAGACCCATGAGCATCGCAATAAGCTCAACACCATTAGTGGGCTAGTACAAATGGGTGAACTTGATGCGGTGCAAAAGTTAATTGGACAAGAAACCGCACACTATCAAGCAATGATTGAGTTTTTAAGAGATACCGTTAAGGACCCGCTAATTGCAGGTATGTTGCTTGGAAAAACTGAACGTGCTCGCGAGTTAGGCTTACAACTGGTGGTTGAGGAAGGCAGTCGTCTGGAGCCCCTGCCTGAGTGGCTAAATTCGGAAGACCTTGTCACAATTTTGGGTAATTTGATTGATAACGCTTTCGATGCCACGTTAACTTCAATTCGCGATGAATCAAATGTTGCGTCAGAACGCAGAAACATTGATGTGTCCGTTAGCGATTACGGGAATGAAGTGATACTTGAGGTGATAGATCATGGCTGTGGCCTCCCAAAAACAGTGGATCCACAAACATTATTTACAAAAGGCGTTTCGACGAAATCTCGTCAAAATCGAGGTGTTGGGTTACACCTTGTCAATCAGCTTGCTACTCGATATCACGGCCATGTTGAGATGATACCCAATACAAATTATGGGACAAGAATAACGGTGTACTTACCCAAGGAAGAACAATTATGAGTATGGCGACTCGCGTAATGATCATTGAAGATGATCTGGCTATTGCTGAGCTGCACCACAAATACTTAAGCCAACTGACAGGTTTGGAAGTGGTCGGAATTGCGACCACGAGAATGGAAGCAGAAATGCAACTCGACATTCTTAAGCCAGATTTACTATTGATGGATGTCTATCTTCCCGATGGCACAGGGCTTGAGATACTAAATACACTGCGTGCAAGTAACCAAACGTGTGATGTCATTTTGATTACAGCCGCAAGGGATGTCGATACATTACAACAGGCGATGAGGGGTGGCGTTGTCGATTACCTGTTAAAACCCGTGATGTTTCCACGCTTAGATGCCGCACTGAAAAAGTATGTGTCCCAACGCCAACAACTAGACATCGTAGAGAGTTTGGATCAGAACCTCGTTGATAAAATGCTGCAGTCTCATGCCAATCAAGACAACTTGCCGAACCGATTACCAAAAGGGATTGATGGTGTAACCCTAGACAAGATCAGAGAGTTGTTCCCAAATGGCAGTGTGCTGACCGCTGATGAGGCAGGCGAAAAGATCGGCGCGAGCCGAACAACGGCGAGGCGCTATTTGGAGTATCTGATCAGCACTGGTGAACTAGAGGCTGATTTAAACTATGGGTCGGTAGGTAGGCCGGAAAGGTGCTATAAAAAAGTGACACGGTAGCGTTTATATTGATGCTCTATGCAAAATAAAAAGCGATGGCTTATTGTAGAAACCATCGCTTTACAAATTACTGCTGTTCCGCTCTAAGAGGTTAGAAGTTGTATTCTAACTTCGCTTCGATAGAGCGCTCAGCGCCAAACCAACAGTTATTTTTGTCGTAACAAGAATAGTATTCTTTATCGAATAGATTGCTTGCAGAAAGCGTGACGCTAGCCCCTTTCATTGATTCAGATACCGTTGAGAAATCGTAACTTGCTGCCAAATCAAACAAGGTGTAGTCCGGTACTTTTTGACTATTCTGTGCATCAATTTGTGCTTCTCCGATATAGCGAACGCCAGCACTGGTACGAAGGCCTGAAAGATTTCCTTCAAAGAAGTAATTTGCCCATAGAGAGGCCGTTTGCTCAGGTACCCAAACCGGCGTTTTACCTTCTTGGTTGTAATAACTGTCCTCGGTAATCTCCATATCGGTATATGTATAGCCTAGAGTGAAATCAGCTTGTGCTGTGGCTTGCCATTTTGCCTCAAGTTCAATACCTTGTGATACCACTTCGCCCGCTTGATAGTTCGGTGCATATGGATTATTCGGATCGGTCAAGATCGCGTTTTTCTTCGTAATATGGAAGAGTGCTAAGTTACCTGAGATATCACCAGATAATGGTGCGTATTTAAAGCCTAACTCCCATTGATGACCGGTTGATGGCTCAAATGCTTTACCAGAAGAGTCGGCACCCGCAATTGGCTCGAAACTTTCCGAGTAAGTAAGGTATGGCGAGAGACCAAAGTCTAGCTCATACAAACCACCGACTCGGAAAGATACGTTGGTATCGTCTAACTCTTCCTTGCTCTTGGATACTGTTCCTAGATAATCGCTAACGGCGTCTGTATTTGAATCGTATTTATCCCAACGAAGACCTGCAATCATTACAAGTTGGTCGTAACGAACTTGATCTTGGAAATAAACGCCAATCTGCTTCGTTTTGATATCCAAGTTTTGTTTGTATTGGAAATTCAGTGCATTACGATCAATGCTGTTGTGGTCAGGATTAAAAATGTCCTGAGTTAGCGAATACCCAAGCGTGTCTTTGTATTTTACATCTGAGTCTAGATACTGATAATCAAGCCCGAACAATAAGTTATGTTCAAAATTTCCTGTTTTAATGTAGCCCGATAGTTGGTTGTCAATCACAAAAGATTTGGACTTTTCATCGGTTAAATAGGCATTTCGACCAACGGTACGGTTATCCGCTTCAAGTGCACCGTTATATGTGTTTTCCTGATAGGCATCGGCGGTCATGTAGCGGGCATTCTGTAGAAATTGCCAATTGTTGTTAAAGTCGTGTTGGACTTTGTAACCCATCATCAGAACTTCGCGTTCGTAAGTGTTCCAGTCCTCATCCCCTAAATAAGTGCTTGGTGACATCGAGCCAAGTGGGTTTTTAATCACTGAGCCAGATGCAGGCACAGTCGTGTAGATACCTGCTGATGGATCATTTTGATAGTAAACATTCACGTTCACTAATGTGCTTTCTGTCGCTTGCCAATTGAAAGATGGGGCGAGTACATAACGTTCATCTTCAGACGTATCGGCTTGACCATCTCGCTGTTTTGCCAGGCCGACGATACGGTAATCCACATTAGAATCACCAATTTGTCCTGTGGTGTCGAACGTCAGTTCTTTTAGGTTGTTAGTCCCAGTACTAATCGAGACAGAGTGTGAGGGTGTTGACTGAGGCGCCTTGGCGATAATGTTGACCATACCTCCTGGTGGAATATTGCCGTAAAGAACAGACGTTGGCCCTTTAAAAACCTCGATTTGCTCAAGAGCAACGGAATCGACCTGCGGTTGAAGGTTCCAACCGTTGTACAGCAAAGGAAGACCATCATAAAAGTTGGTGTAGTTAATAAAACCACGAATATTGAATAGGTCAAGTCGGGAAACGGCACCACCACGCAATTCTGTATTTACGCCAGGCGCATAACGCAATGCTTCGCTCACCGAGTTTACGCCGCGTAGGTCCATGTCATCTTTAGTGATTACCGTGATCGCTTGCGGTGTTTCCTCCGGTTCTAAAACGGTTTTAGTTGCGGTGTTTCGGTATGTTTCTCCTAGCACCGTAATCGTTTCGTGTTGGGATACGCTCTCAGTCGCATTGGCGTGGCCAGCGAGCAATGCGGATACGACGATAGCAACCGCTGAACGATGAAATCGAATCGGACTTTCCATATTTATAAATTCCACTACTTTTTCTATTTATTGATAATGATTGTTATTTGTATTCTATATTCAAAGAAATAGGAAAAGTTAACAATTTGGTGCAAAACACTAATCTTTGGAACTTATTCTTCTGTTCTTAGGTTTTAAAGATAGCGAGTCGTTTGGCTCGACAGGAATCCAATACTGCATTTGTGCTTGTTCGCTATCAACATCATAACCTTCTGGATAAAGCTCTAACTCATAACCATCGATAGCATGATAATTAGAGTAGGGTAGCCAATGTAAAATAAACCATTCCAGCGTTGAGGCGAGCTCTGATGCTTTGCCTATGTGTGTAATGACGGCGTAGGTTTGCTCAGGAACAGCCAAGAGGTCTAACCCCGAGTTGGAAGAGTTCGTTGATCTTGGTACGTTTGCTGTTGGACTGCACTCATAACCTGCCCAATACTCAAGTTGTTGGTTGTTTGAATACGCTTGCGTCACATCAATCACGCCAAAGTAAGTACTTTCCGAATTATTAAGGTTTTCAGATGAATAAAGACGTGACCAAAGTGACGGTACTTTGGATTGGAAATCGGGCGTAGCGGAAAACAATCCGTGAATAGGTTCATGATAACCAGCAAGTTCAAAAGCCGGTTTTGTTTCTATTCGAACTTCAATAAAGCGCTGATGTTTTTTCTCTTCTTCTGGTGTCTTACGCAGCGTCAAAGGTTGCCTCAACCCGGAGAGTTGTTGCGTTTTTCGATATTCGCGGGGGCTTTTTGAAAACATATTCCTGAACGCTCGGCTAAATGCGTGTTCAGATGTAAATCCCATTTCTATCGCTATATCTAACGAGCGGTCAGAAGTATGGATTAAGCGCTCAGCCGCAAGGCTAAGTTTAAGCTCTCTGATGTAGTGAGCGACGGATACGCCAGTGTGTTGTTGAAATACGCGTTGCAGTTGCCAGCGCGACCAACAACTTGCTTTTGATATTTCATCTACGCTCAGAGTGCTGTCTAAGTTGGTGTGAATGTAGTCAAGCACCGATTGTATTCGGTTAATGGGATGTGGGTTAATGGCGCTTGATTTCATGGCGTTCTACTTTCACATTAATAGTGATTTCATTATCTTTAATTGAGTATCATTATCAATAGGATGATGAAATAAAAAGTAAGTAACACAGATCACGATAAAACTGTAATGGATTGCAGGTATGAGTAATTTTTACCCACATTAGAGTTTTTGCTTAAATTTTGTAGCGTTCAGATGAAACTTTTTTTATCAATAAAATACAATCGCTTATGACGTTTTGTGCAACTTATTTAAACGTTTGCACTGGCAAGTGTTGATGTAAATCAAATAGTCGTAGACAATATTGCCCCGTGTCGGACTCTCCTCCAGCGAGTACAGTGTGTACTTTTGAGACATAAGTGACTTAAATGACCTCAATACGTCGTGTTTCCAAGAATCGGAAATGCAACTTCTTGAGGTTCTTTGGGCCCATAGACTTTACCTATCAACGTAATAGGTAAGACCAATTTTCTATTTTGAGGTGCCATTGATAGGGTTGGCTCATTCTCTAGCCGTATCCGGGCACACAATAAGTACCTCGTTTTTAAGGGAAAGATGATGGTAATACCAGAAAACAGCAGCATCGTTATTTTTGGTGCTTCAGGTGACCTTACGTACCGTAAGCTCATTCCTGCTTTATACCACCTCTACGCGAACAAGCAGCTTCCAGAGAATTTTGCCATTCTGGGTGTAAGTCGCACTGAATACAGTGATGAGTCTTACCGCGCGAAGCTGAAAAAATCGCTTCAGGAAATGGAAAAGACTGAGCCAGAAACGCTTGATGCATTTATTAACCATCTGCACTACCAAGCAATTAATACTTCTGACACACAAGATTACGGTAAGCTATCTTCTCGCTTAGACCAACTTGCGGACGAATATCAATTCGAGCAACGCAATACGCTTTTTTACTTAGCAACCCCACCAAGTTTATACAGTGTGATCCCTGCAAGTCTTGCAGCACATGGTCTTAACAGTGAAGAGGATGGCTGGAAACGCCTGATCATTGAGAAACCATTCGGCTATGATCTTGAATCGGCGCGTATTCTGGACAAAGAAATTCACGAGCACTTCCAAGAGCATCAAATCTACCGAATTGACCATTACTTAGGTAAAGAAACGGTACAAAACCTACTTGTGCTTCGTTTCTCTAATGCGATGTTTGAGCCGCTTTGGAACCGTAACTTCATTGATTACGTTGAAATCACAGGCGCAGAATTCCTTGGCGTAGAGGAGCGTGGTGGTTACTACGACAACTCTGGCGCTGTGCGCGACATGTTCCAAAACCACTTGCTACAAGTATTAGCAATGGTAGGTATGGAACCACCAGCGCAAATCAATGCAGACTCGATGCGTGATGAAGTGGTAAAAGTGCTTCAATGCTTAAAGCCATTAGACGAAAACGCTCTGCGCAATGACCTAGTGTTAGGCCAATACACGGCGTCTGAAGTTCGTGGGCAAAGCCTACGCGGCTACCGTGAAGAGCCGGGAGTTGCAGACGATTCTCGTACAGAGACTTACATCGGTTTGAAAGCGTACATCAACAACTGGCGTTGGAATGGCGTGCCATTTTACGTGCGTACTGGTAAGCGTCTTCCAACACGCGTTACTGAGGTGGTTATCCACTTTAAACAAACACCGCATCCTGTGTTTGGTCAAAACGCACCAGAAAACAAGCTGATCATTCGTATTCAACCAGACGAAGGCATTCAAATGAGCTTTGGCTTGAAAGAGCCAGGCGCAGGCTTTGAAGCGAAGGAAGTGAAAATGAACTTCCATTACGCTGACCTGCAAGAAACGCAAATGCTAACGGCATACGAGCGTCTTCTACTTGATGCTTTGAATGGTGATGCTACGCTATTTGCACGTAGTGATGCGGTGGAAGCGTGCTGGCAATACGTACAGCCAATCTTAGATTTTAAGCAAGATCCACAATCCCTCTTCGGGTACGCATGCGGCACTTGGGGACCTAAAGAGTCAGATGACTTGTTACAGCGTGATGGCCGTGCTTGGCGTTTCCCATGTAAAAACTTAACAGATACGGATTACTGTGAACTATGATCAACCATAAGATCTACCAAACAGCAGAACAGGTAGTTGAAAGCCTAGCTAACGATATGAAAGCGTTTAGCGAAATGGGCAGACCTGTTCACATCTCTCTTTCTGGCGGCAGCACTCCTAAAATGCTGTTTAAACTACTGGCTTCAGAGGCTTACGCAACCTCCATTCAATGGGAAAACCTCCACTTTTGGTGGGGTGACGAACGTTGTGTTGCCCCTGACGATGCAGAAAGCAACTACGGTGAAGCGAACACGTTGTTGTTTAGCCAAGTAAATATTCCTGCAGAAAACATTCACCGCATCCGTGGCGAAGATGAGCCTAAAGCAGAAGCCGAGCGCTTTGCAAAAGAGATGGCAGAGGTGATCCCGAGTGAAAACGGCACACCTGTGTTTGACTGGATCTTATTAGGCGTTGGTGCAGATGGTCATACAGCTTCTCTGTTCCCTGGCCAAACGAATTATGATGATGCGAACCTATCTCTTGTGGCGTCGCATCCTGAATCGGGCCAACTTCGTGTGTCGAAAACCGCACGCGTATTAGAAGCAGCGAAACGCATTAGTTACTTAGTGCTTGGTGCAGGAAAAGCGGACATTGTTGAAGAAATTAACAGTTCACCAGCACACGCACTGCCATACCCAGCGGCTAAGATTCAAGCGAAATCGGGCCTAACGGAATGGTATTTAGATTTAGACGCGGCAGCAAAAATTGCTTAAGACGCGGCTCGTCGATGAAATAAAATTGGAGAGAAACAATGAAAGGTGATATCGGTGTAATTGGCCTAGCAGTAATGGGTCAAAACCTTATCCTAAACATGAACGATCACGGTTTTAAAGTGGTTGCTCACAACCGTACTGCTGCTAAAGTAGACGAGTTCCTGGAAGGTCCAGCAAAAGGCACGAACATCATCGGTGCATACTCTCTAGAAGAACTAGTAGAGAAGCTAGAAACGCCGCGTAAAGTAATGTTGATGGTTCGCGCTGGTGACGTTGTAGACAAGTTCATCGAAGCGCTAGTACCTCTGCTAGACAAAGGCGACATCATTATTGACGGTGGTAACACTAACTACCCAGATACAAACCGTCGTGTTGCTGCACTACGTGAAAAAGGTATCCACTTCATCGGTACTGGTGTATCTGGTGGTGAAGAAGGTGCGCGCTTCGGTCCATCTATCATGCCTGGCGGTGCTGCTGAAGCATGGGAAGCGGTTAAGCCTATCTTCCAAGGTATCGCTGCGAAAACTGACGCTGGTGAGCCATGTTGTGACTGGGTTGGTAACGACGGTGCTGGTCACTTCGTTAAGATGGTACACAACGGCATCGAATACGGTGACATGCAGCTTATCACTGAAGCTTACCAGTTCATGAAAGACGGTCTTGGTATGTCTGCTGACGAGATGCAAGCAGTATTCGCTGATTGGAACAAGACTGAACTAGACAGCTACCTTGTTGAAATCACGGCTGACATCCTTGGCTACAAAGATGAAGACGGTGAGCCTCTAGTTGAGAAGATCCTAGACACAGCAGGCCAAAAAGGTACTGGTAAATGGACTGGTATTAACGCACTAGACCTAGGTATTCCACTAACGCTTATCTCTGAGTCTGTATTCTCTCGTTGTCTATCTGCACTGAAAGACCAACGTGTTGAAGCTGAATCTCTATTCGGTAAGACAATCACTCCAGTTGAAGGCGACAAGCAAGAGTGGGTTGATGCACTACGTCAAGCGCTACTAGCTTCTAAGATCATCTCTTACGCTCAAGGCTTCATGCTAATGCGCGAAGCATCGAACGAAAACGGTTGGGACCTAAACTACGGTAACGTAGCACTAATGTGGCGTGGTGGTTGTATCATCCGCTCTGCGTTCCTAGGCAACATCCGTGATGCGTACGAAGCGAACCCAGACATCGCATTCCTTGGTTCTGATGAGTACTTCAAAAACATCCTACAAGGCAGCCTAGCAGCATGGCGTAAAGTAGCAGCGAAATCTCTAGAGTCTGGTATCCCAATGCCATGTACGATTTCTGCGCTATCTTTCCTAGACGGTTACACAACAGCTCGTCTACCAGCGAACCTGCTTCAAGCTCAACGTGACTACTTCGGTGCTCACACTTATGAGCGTATTGACCGTCCACGTGGTGAATTCTTCCACACTAACTGGACTGGTACAGGCGGCGACACAGCGTCTACAACTTACGACGTTTAATCCGCAGTCAGTAAACGAATAAAAGCAAAAGGATGCCCAAGTGGCATCCTTTTTTGTGTTTGCTTTTACGGAACTTCAAGAGCGCCTAGGCGCTCTTTTCAGTGGTCGTTTTCTTGTTTTGATAAAACCTGTCTTTTAGGTAGAGAATTGCACTGACCACAAGAGCCACTAAAGAAACAGTAAATAGGGCGTACATGCTGAGAATCCATGCGAATGTGGCCGTCAAGAATGCAATGAAGGAAAACATCCTGCTGAAAGACATCACATGGCCAAGTTTGTTACTTTTCATAAACGCCTCCCGAAGCTAAGTGGGGATAGACAATTGTGGTCATATGCCACACTTTTAATTGTCTGCTCTTTTGGGGCGTTTCACACAAAAAAGTGGCTAAAGATTTCTCAAAAAAGGTGAAATATTGAACCGGTAGACAAATCGTTAAACTGAGTTGCACAGATATGACTTCGGTTGTCTATCACTTCAAAGTTTTTAACTACGCAGATTAAGGGCATGTAGCGTTATTATTATCGTATTCGAACTCTACGATACACAATTGCAAGTGAACCTACACTCGTAAGCTCATCCCTGTCGTCAGTTACAGTAAAAGCTTTTTTCTCTTTTTAACAATACCTTAGTAATTACGGGCAACTAAATCCGTTTTTCGATCGAAACTCAGATTGCACAAAAGGTGAAAAAGAGTGCTAGGTAAGCCTTTAAACTACGCCTATAATTTCGCCCACATGGAGGATGTTTATTATATGAACATCCTTTATTTTTTGAAACTAGCAACAAGGATCCAGTAAAACATGTTTTTCTGGTTTTGTTTACGTCGACCAAGAAGGTAATTAACACAGCAAATTGAGGTTCTAAGATGACTCTTAACAAGTACTTTGTTTTCATTCCAGCAGAATTGGAACAGGAAACGCACAAGGACAATCAAGTGATCTCTGAGAAGGAAACTCAACGTCAGGCATTAGTAAAACAGGCGCAACAACAAGGCGGCCTGTAAGCTAGGTTTCAAAGAGAAAGAGCACCGCAACGGTGCTCTTTTTGTATCTGAGGTCGTAGAATTAACTTAATATGCCAAGGCTTTTCAACTTTCTGTAAATGGTATTTCGGCTCACACCAAGCATACGAGACGTTTTGCTAATGTTCCCCTGGTTGGCTTGATATGTTTTGAGCAACTTATCTTCGACGGTTGCACGCAGTTCTGAAGTTGGTTCAGCGGATGCTGCTCCTTCTTGAGCTTGGCTGAGTTTCTTACTTAGGTGGGCTGGGACGTGTGTGAGTTCCAATATTTCTTCACCTTGCGCCATTAAGGCGGATACTTTGATTAAACTATCGAGTTCACGTAAATTTCCTGGCCATGAGTAAGACAGCATCAGAGAAAGTAGGTGAGGGCAAAGCTGTTGTTCAGATTCGGCGTGACGCCGATGAATGTTCTCTATCAGTTGTCGTTTGTCATCACGTTCCTCAAAGCGAGGTAGCTCAATGATCAAGCCATTAAGGCGATAATACAAATCTTGGCGGAACAATCCTTCGCTGACCAAATGTTCCAGATCTTTATGCGTGGCTGCAATGATTTGCGTATCGACTTGAATACTTTGGTTTGAACCCACGGGAAGCACGGTTTTATCTTGCAATACATGGAGCAATCGGCTTTGAGCTTCCAAGGGTAAATCCGCGATTTCATCCAGAAACAAAATCCCTTTGTGCGCTTGGCGAATTTTTCCCTGATAGCCTTTGCTGTTTGCGCCAGTAAAGGCACCGGCTACATAGCCAAATAATTCAGATTCAACCAGATCTTTTGGTAGCGCTCCGCAGTTGACGGAAACTAACGGTCCCGTTTTTCTCTGGCTGTTTTTATGGAGTGCTTTTACAAACTCGTTTTTGCCAACACCAGTTTCTCCGAGAATCAACAAACTGATGTCTTTATCGATGACGCGATTGGCTTGCTGCCAACAGTGCTCAACAGCGGAGTCGCCATAATGAAGATCATTGGACGCCGCTACAGCCCGAGACTTGACCTTGCTATCTTTATCGGCAAGCGGTTTTGTTTTGAAAACGAAAGGGTGCTCATTTCCCCGAGTGGATAGAATGTCGTCTAAGGATTGCCCAATGATACTTTTTTGCGCAAAAAGTTGAGAGGCTACTTGATTGTGAGCCAAAACTTGTCCGTCTTCATTTGCAATGATAATTCCTTGCCAACCACTATTCAGTAAACCTTTTTCGCACGCTAAATCCACACGAATATGCCCTTGTGGAATCAAGTTAAGTAGTTGATTCTCCACTTGCTGGACCATGTTTTGTACTAGTACTTGCGTTGAGAAGTCATGTCTCTTTTGCTCGCTCGTAATATCTAATACGCCAATGAGGTTACCAAGATGATCGAAAATAGGATTAGCCGAACAGCTAATAAAACGATGGTGTTGGATAAAGTGCTGATCACCAATAACAGAAACGGGCTTTGCTTCAACCAAGGCTGTACCAATGGCGTTGGTGCCTTTGACCTTTTCTTGCCAGCATGCTCCAGAGCTTAGCGAGATTTCCGTCAACTTCTCACGAAATCTAGGCTGTCCCCAACTGCCGATGATGACACCATCTGAATCCGTCAAAATTAAGCGACTGTCGCTATGAGCAAATAGCTGATTAAACAAAGGGAGCGCAAATTGAGTGACTGCCTCTAGCAAAAAATTGAGTTGGTGACGCCTATCTTGGAGCGTCGCTGGCGTTACTCGAATATCTTCAGGGCGTCGACGCTGTTTTAAACCCGCTTGTTCACTTCTGACCCATGAAGTTGAAAGCCAATTGTTATCGCTAATATGTTGAAGTTCCATGACTGTACCATTTTGTCACAGTGAGGGTGTGCCATTTTGGAACACTTGAACATTGGTGTTCACACCATACATCCGCTCAAACATCGCTCACTTGGTTTGTTATCGCTTGGTAATCATAGTTTTACATTTAATTAACAACAAGTGTGGCGTAGTTGGCGTGTGACTTGCGTAATGCTCTTTGTGAACAGTGCGATACGACACTGCAATAACACATTGAACGAGAAACAAAAGGAAGAGTTATGATCTATGCACAGCCAGGTAGTGAAAATGCCATTGTTAACTTTAAATCGCATTACGATAACTTTATCGGTGGGGAATGGGTAAAACCAACGGGTGGTGAGTACTTTGACAATATCTCACCAATCAACGGACAAGCGTATTGTAAAGTTGCTCGCTCTGGCGAGGAAGATATTAATTTAGCACTGGATGCCGCGCACAACATCAGAGCAAAATGGGCCAAAACCAGCGTGACAGAACGTTCGAACATCTTGCTGAAAATTGCTGACCGTATTGAGCAGCATCTAGAAGAGCTTGCAGTTGCAGAAACTTGGGAAAACGGCAAACCAGTTCGCGAAACCTTGGCGGCAGATTTACCTTTAGTAGTGGATCACTTCCGTTACTTCGCTGGCTGTATTCGCGCACAAGAAGGCAGTGCGGCAGAACTGGATGAGCACACCGCAAGCTACCACTTCCCAGAACCGATTGGTGTGGTTGGTCAAATTATTCCGTGGAACTTCCCAATGTTGATGGCGGCTTGGAAACTAGCACCGGCACTAGCGGCGGGTTGCTGTGTGGTATTGAAGCCAGCAGAGCAAACCCCAACATCCATTCTGGTTCTGATGGAAAAAATCGGTGACCTTCTTCCTCCTGGTGTCATCAACGTTGTAAACGGATATGGTTCTGAAGCGGGTCAAGCATTAGCAACCAGCAACCGCATTGCGAAACTCGCGTTTACCGGGTCTACGCAAGTTGGCAACCACATTCTGAAATGTGCAGCAGACAACTTGATCCCATCGACAGTTGAGTTAGGTGGTAAATCTCCAAACATCTACTTCTCAGATATCTTCGATTACGAAGATGAGTATCTTGATAAGTGTATCGAAGGTACGTTACTTGGTTTCTTCAACCAAGGTGAAGTTTGTACTTGTCCATCTCGCGTACTGGTTCATGAAGCGATTTATGACAAGTTTGTAGAGAAACTGACGGAACGTGCACAGCTGATTAAACAAGGTAATCCGCTCGATACCGATACTCAAGTCGGTGCTCAGGCTTCTCAAGAACAGTTTGATAAGATTTTAAGTTACCTGGAAATTGGCCGTGAAGAAGGCGCAAAAGTGGTCTTTGGTGGTGGAGTGTCAGAACAGCCAGAGTCTATCAACCAGGGGTACTACATTCAGCCAACCATGTTGGAAGGCCACAACAAGATGCGAATCTTCCAAGAAGAAATCTTTGGCCCAGTGATTGCTATCACCAAATTCAAAGATGAGGCTGAAGCGTTGGAAATCGCAAACGACACCGAATATGGCTTAGGCGCAGGTGTTTGGACACGTGATGCGAACGTCGCATATCGTATGGGCCGTAATATTGAAGCTGGTCGAATCTGGATTAACTGTTACCACGCTTACCCTGCACACGCAGCGTTCGGTGGTTACAAAAAATCGGGTATCGGGCGCGAAACGCACAAGATGATGCTGGATCACTACCAGAACACGAAGAACTTGCTGATTAGCTACAGCATCGACCCGTTAGGCTTCTTCTAGTGAAACTAAGTAATTAATAAAGAAAAAGCAGTATGAATCAAAACCCCGAATCTTCGGGGTTTTTTATTAGCGTGAGCTTGTCGGCTGAAGGTTAACTTAGATGTTTAACCTGCTTATATTGTGATATCAGGAACGTTGAATTATCGCCACTTTTCGTTCCATAAGCTTTTCTACGGCGGCGTTTTGCTTGTCAATATTGAGTTGTGGATCAAAGTCCAAAACGCGATTGCAAGATTCGAGACTGGCAAATTGATTTAAACATTCACCAAGCTCTCTTTTAGAGCTTGTTCGCATCAGACTGCTTTCTGATGAGGAGAGTAGGGTGACTTTACGGCCATGAAACGTTCCTTGCGGCACTGCATCACTTTGCTGCGCTTGTTGAACGTCATGAACCGATGAATTGGTGTATGTGGATTGGATGTCATTGGACATAAAGACACCTAAACTCTCAAGTCTAAAGTTTGTGGCATCGGTGGTGCCTCATCAATGGTTACATGAGAAGACAATAACGCTTCCCACGACTCGCTGTGCGTCAGCAATTCTGCTAAAGCTGTTTCAAAATATTCGTAATCCAGTCGCCTAATGTTAATGAGTCGGTTTAAACATAGGACATGTCGGTGGTTATCTAAACTAAAAAATAACTGGTGCTCAGGCCAGTGATAATTAAAGGCCAAGAAAGAGCGATAGAGATCGGAATTTACAATTTGAAGGCCAACAATCTCAGCTTCGAGCTGCAGAGTTGTCGATTCTGGATGAAAGATGATATGCACCCTTAGATTATCATCAAAGGCTAAGCTTACTTCATTTTCCGTTAGATGCAGTGCAGGCAAGCCTATTTGATGAGCAAACTTTAGCAAAATCTCATCGATAGTTTGGCGTGCTGACATAGGAATAGTCCCTTTTGAAATTTTATCAAGGAAAATATTAGATGTATCTCTTCATGTTTATCAATATTAGTCGGTTGTTATTATATTTTGGCTTTTAAATGTGTTGAGAGAAATAGAAAGATAAAAGTAAGTGTGTTCAGATGCATATCTCGATGGCAATGATATATATGAATATCAATTTTCTCTAATGAACTTCAATTAAGGAAGGAATGAAAGAGAGAAGAAACTGTTTTTGAAATTACAGTCCATGTTAACTACGTGTTGTTGAAAAATGCGATTTATTGTCCGATTGTAGTATAAATATAAGTTGATCTTTTATATTTTTACATAAAGAATTGTGTGAATTTCAAATGAGCTAGATTATATAAAATAAGTTTATGGGGTCATAATGAACAATTCTATATGGGCTGGTTTTATTGGGTTGTTCATACTGAGTGGGTGCAGTCAGACTGTGTCCGTCAATGGGGTGGATGACTTTGATACACAGAGTCAGGCATCAGTCTATGGTTGGGTTTCTGTCGACGGCTACTTTCCACCTTCGATTACTTCTCTTGAAGTGGAAATATGTAAAGTTATTGATAATCAATGTCTTAAATCGGCATCTCAGAGCTACCAAGGCGTTCAGTTGCCTGTGCAGTATTCGTTTTTAATTGCACCAATTCAAGCTGGTGAAGGAAAAATGAAGATTATTGGAAAGCTTTATTCAAACGGTGAGCTCGTTGCTGAAAAAGAAAAGAACTATTTATTTTTAGAGGGAAATAAACAAGAAAACTTGATTCTTGTTCCAAAAATAAACAGATAAAATTTTAAGTACTACATTTTTATTAGAATTTTCTAATTTATAAAAATAAAGACCATATCTTTCCTTTTGTGAAAGATTTGTTGTCTTTTATAAACATTAATTACATGACTTCGAAGTCATCGGGTCAGTTGTTTTTTAGACTCATACTTGTTGCAAAAACAGTATTTTTTATGATTATATCTCGCTCCTTGAACACGTTGGCTTGGCTTTTTAGGCTATAAAACATACATTTTTATGATTTTGGAAATTTAATTTTGTTCTCGAAACGATGCCGAAATCTATTTAATTGTATTCTAATGTATAACAAAACAACCAAGCTTAAATAACGAAATGATATTTAAGTTTTGGCTAATGATAAACGCTATCTGATAAAAATAATAAAGACGGACAGCAGAAATTTACTAAGTCAAACTTTTACCTTTAGGTAAAGGTAATGCTTGGGTTATTCGCTAATTATTCGGGGGGTATGGTAAGTGATAGAACTTCTATGCTCTTTTCTTTGCTTCTTTAATTCATACAGCAGTACTTAGAAATAACAACAATCAAAGTAGTGCTTTGAAAGTTTCTCAACATTTGCACTGAGAAACTCAAAATAATGAAGGGTAGAAAATGGATGTGTCAGGCCAACTAAACTCAGAAAGGGTCGACTCGAGTTCACGAAAAATTCGTAGTTTTTCCTGCTATGAAAAATCTGACGAAGTATTTCACTCAGACCAGTCTCACATTGTTGTCGTTCACAATGGTCAGCTTCGAGTTCAAACAGGTGATTGCACAATCGATGTTGCTGCAGAAAATGGGGTATTTCTATCCCAAGGAGATTACTTGTTAGAGTACTCTCCGCTAGATGGGGCATACAAAGCGTCGATTATTGCCTACGACAATGAACTCGTTAGTCAGTTGCTGCAAAAACACAGTGATCTCTTGATGATGCTGCCTAAGGTAGACAAAGTTTGTTCTGGTTTGTTTACTTTTGGTTTGAACATACTCGTTGAACAAGTGCTTTCTAGCATGCAGACGCTTGAGCAACAAGCGTACCCTGATGCCATTATGTGCCTAAAATACGAAGAACTACTCATTCTCTTGCTACACAGCAAAGGAGGAGAATCACTGTATGCGTTGCTGTCACAACAAACAAACCGTACGTCGGAACGGTTACGTCGATTTATGGAACAGCATTACTTAAAAGAATGGAAGTTGACAGACTACGCGCAGGAGTTTGGTGCCAGCTTAACCACTTTTAAAGAGCTTTTTAATGAGCACTATGGCATTTCTCCAAGAGCCTGGATCAGTGAGCGTCGACTACTGCATGCTCATAAACTGCTGTTGACGAGTAAGATGAGCATCGTAGATGTGGCGATGGAGGCAGGGTTTTCCAGCCAGTCTTACTTTACGCAGAGTTACCGTCGTCGTTTTGGAACGACCCCAAGCCGCGTACGTTCGGGAGACGATCAAGTGGCTATCGCGAAATGAAATGACTTGGGACTAAAATTTTCTGACTAATTTTGAAAGTCACTCACCAGTGTAAATTCTATTATGTATCGTGTAACAACGAACGATTAAAAATTATTACATCTCTTTCTTTCTGGATTGTTCGAAAGGGGTGCGGAGACGAACATAAATGAAAAAGCAGCATTGGCGACGCCGTTCGCTTTTTCCAGACAGCATAGTGACACAGCGGAAAGTGACTGTTTTACAAAGAGGAGCTCGTTATGAAAGCGCCTCGAAACCTACGCAGGATCTCAATGTTGTGCACGTCAATCACCGACAATTGTTGAGTGAAGGCGTCATAAATTATGAGCAGTTATCTTTACTTCAACGCTTGTTGGATAGAAATGTCGTCGATAGCCTGTGCGCTAGCCAGTTAGTAAAAACGTATCAAAAACTTGGTGCTTCGATAGACCGGTTTGCTATGCGTTTATTTTTGGAAATTGGATCGCAGCTCAGTGATAGCAGCACAATCACAACGTTCGAACAAAGGCTGGACTACATCAACTCTCGTCTGGGCTTTCGCTTTAATTTGGCTGTCCCAAAAACGTTGATGCTTTGTTTCCATTTATCACTCAACGAGTGGATTAACCGACAAGTCGATCAAAGTGCTCTTCATGCTTCGATTAAAGTTGAACAACTTATCAATCAACTCGATATTCAGAAGGAATATTGGTCGAAGCTATCAGGGGAAGACACCAGTGCCGTCTTTGTTCAACAGCAACTCGATCTTATTAAGAGCCAGCAGCATCAACTTAAAAAGCAACTTGGGACGTTAAGCGAACAACAGTTGCAAGTGATTGAATGTCATCGTTTGTTAATTGAGAAGTGGCAACCGTCTTTAGACGAGCTGAAAGGGTTCGCGGAGTACACCTCGACAACCGAACAATTTATTTCTGAGTGGAAAAATTGGTGTTCGGAAGTACGACTTGAAGCCCCTGAGCTGAACGAAGTTTGGGATGCATGCGATGTGGTTTACAACGACCAAAATGCGGTTGCGAAAGTATGGCAATGGTTCAAGAACATGCAAACTGTTGGTGATATCGATCACTACTATTTTGATACTCAAAGTGGTCAGTGCGGCCAGGCTTGCAATCACCTCAGCCAGATCTAAATAGGGCGTTAAATGTTAGATAAGATGATGAAATCTTTAGCGGAAGCGCTAAAGGTAGGGGATTTTATTGCCTCAGAAAATGGTTCTTACAACATCGAGGTTGACCAGTTATCACTGACCATCAAGCAACGTGCGTCATGGATTTTATGGGAAGCGACGTTACCCTTCCAGTTTAAAGAGCATCTAGATTATCAACAAGAACAAGCGTTACAACGTTGCATGCAGCTCTCATTAAAAACCACTCGTGCGGATGGCGGCGTACTGACAACCAATGATGATCAGCAATTGATTTTGCAAAGTAAAGTACGGGTTGAGGACTGTTCGGTGGAACGGTTCTCTGCTTTGCTTTCTAAGCACGTCAATCTATGTGAGCGTTACATTGCATTATTGGAACAAGAACGTGTGAACCACACAATCAACCATACAGTGTGGTTACCATGATGCAAAAAATCTTTCCCAACATTAGACGTGCTGCAACAAAGGCATTGTTATGCGCAGTGAGTGTTGTTCCTTTGGGATATGCGCAAGCAACAGACTTACACTGGCCCGAACAACCGTTCCGCTACTATGCAGATAACGACTCATTAAAAGAGTTGTTGAATAACTTCGGTGCAAATTATCGTGTCTCGGTTTCTGTTAGTGACAAAGTCAACGATCGAGTGAATGGGCGTTTTACCCCTGAAGATCCGGCGGAATTCCTCGATTACTTATCGCAAGTGTACAACTTGATGTGGTATTTCGATGGAGCCGTCTTACATGTCTATAAGGCGACAGAAACTCGCTCACGTTTACTTCAATTGGAATTACTTACGGCTAGAGAGCTACGCAGTACGTTAATTTCCACCGGCGTTTGGGATTCTCGTTATGGTTGGAGAGCTGCTGAGAGCAAAGGGTTAGTCTATCTTGCGGGTCCTCCACGTTATGTCGACTTAGTGGTACAAACGGCGGAGGCATTGGAAACGCGCTTGCTGCAGAAATCGAATTCAACCGACGAATTATTCGTTGAGATAATTCCTTTGAAGTACGCTTCTGCAACGGATAGAGAAATTTCATATCGAGATCAGACAATTACGGTCCCTGGCATCGCATCGGTGTTAAAACGGGTCGTGTCTGGTGTTCAAACTCAAGTGACGAGTGCGTCTAGCAAAGAAGTTACCAGTTCAGATAAGCCTGTAAAAAGTAATAAAACCGCCTCAGTTCATGGTGGCGCAACAGTTGAAGCAGAGCCGGGCCTTAATGCGATTATCGTTCGTGATACTCAAGCACGATTACCGCTCTATCGTAAACTGGTCGCGCAATTAGACCAGCCGCAATCAAGAATTGAAGTCGCGCTATCGATTGTCGATATCAGTGCCAACGATTTAAGTCAGTTAGGCGTGGATTGGCGAGCAGGAGTGTCTGTCGGAAACAACCGCATTGTCGATATCAAAACAACAGGTGATGTGAATTCGGGGGATGTGACGCTCGGCAGTGGACAGAACTTTAAGTCCTTGCTTGATTCAACCAACCTAAATTACTTGCTGGCTCAAATTCGTTTATTGGAATCCAAAGGCAGTGCTCAAGTGGTTTCAAGACCAACATTGTTAACTCAGGAAAATATCGAAGCGGTACTGAACAACAGCAGCACGTTTTACGTCAAGCTGGTTGGTAAAGAAACCGCAGCGCTGGAAGAGGTCACGTATGGCACGTTACTGAGAATTGTCCCACGTATCGTTGGTGATAGATTTGCTGCACGACCTGAAATTAACCTGAGCCTTCATCTCGAAGACGGTGCAAAGATCGCTGATGGTGGCGTTGATGATCTTCCTTCCGTTCGTAAAACTGAAATCAGCACCTTAGCGACGGTTAAACAAGGGCAAAGCTTACTTATCGGTGGTGTGTACCGAGATGAAGTGAGCCATCAGTTACGTAAAGTGCCATTGCTAGGAGACATCCCATATTTAGGCGCGCTGTTTAGAAGTAATACCAATACTAAGCGCCGCACAGTACGAATGTTTATTTTAGAACCTCGAATTGTTGTGGATGGTATTGGCGATAGTGTGTTGATTGGCAACGAATATGACTTGCGACCAAGTATCGGCAAGCTTAACAACATCTCCAACAATAGCGCTGAATTTAAATCGGTAGTGGAAGTATATAGCTGCACATCGAGGGTTCAAGCCGAGCGCTATCAACAAGACTTATTGTCACAGCAAAAGTCGTCTCAATTAACGCAGTGCCGATTACCAACAGGGCAAAAGGGTTGGCGGGTGAAAGTATTGGAATGTGATGACTCACAAAGTGAGTGTGTGCGCCCTTCAGAGGAGTCTTAACCGCGATGCAGCAATGGAAAATTCGTATTTTATCAGGCGTGCATACCGGAGTAGAAGTCACCTTACCTGAAGGTGCTCTCGTGCTTGGCAGTGACGACTTTATTGCTGATCTTGTACTGTCTGATGCTGGGGTCGAAGCGAACCATTTCACTCTCGTTTGCCAGCAAGACTCGGTCATTTTACGAGGCTGCGAAGAGGCAAATATTAACAGTGAAGACATCGCTGTTGCAGGTGATGGTATCGAGTTGTCACGCCATGCTGTTGTCTCGGTCGGCGTTGTGAAGTTCGCTCTGGGATACGCGGAAGATGCGTTAATTGTGAGTAACGTCAGCGACGAATCTAGCCAACAGAATACACCTGTGGTTGCTGTGCAACGCTCTAGCTGGAAAAAAACAACGCTCATCGCTTTGCTCTGTAGTTTTGTCCCGAGTGTCATTTTTGCCGGTATGTGGTACAGCCAAGCTAACGGAAACAACAATGAAATTGTTACAGAAGCAGAACCCATTGTTTTGGTACGTAACATCTTAGGCGAGCTCAAACTTAGCGACGTTCGTGTGGAATGGAATGCCGCCGCACGCCAAGCAGTCTTAGAGGGTTATGTTGAAGACCGAACACAGAAACTCGATCTGCTTGGTCGAATTGATGTATTGGGCATCAATTACAAAAGTGACTTAAGAACGATGGAAGAAATCCGTCGCGGGGTTCGATTTATTTTGCGCAACCTCGGCTATCACCAAGTGAAAGTCGAAAATGGCGATGAGACCGGAACACTGCTGCTGACGGGCTATATCGATGATGCAAGCCGCTGGAACCAAGTTGAACAAATCTTGGAGCGAGACGTGCCGGGTCTTATTGCGTGGAAGGTTGAACTGCAGCGAGCGGGTGCCTACATGGATACGCTAAAAGCGTTATTGACGGATGCGGAGTTACTGAAAAAAGTCCAGTTGGTCACCAGCGGTGATCGCATCGAAGTTCGTGGTGAGCTTGATGATATCGAAACGACTCGATTTTACGGTGTGACCCGAGACTTCCGGGAACAATATGGTGAGAAACCGTACTTAGTTTTGAAATCCATACCTAAGGTGAGTAAAGGCACCAATATCGATTTCCCGTTTCGTAGCGTTAACTTTGGCCAGGTTCCATATGTGATTCTGACCGATAACGTTCGCTATATGGTCGGTGCAAGAACGCCTCAGGGCTACCGAATATCCAGTGTTACACCTGCTGGTATTGAGTTGGTTAAAGGCGGGCGGGTGATAACAATAGAACTCGGATATGAAGGCGAGACGAACAATGACAAATCTTGAACAAATTTTAAATAACGACACAAACGGTGCGGAAGTGCACAAGATTAAGAGCAAGCTCTTAGAAGCACAAGCGGTGGTGAAACGTCAGTTGGATTTAGGGTGCTCACCACAGCAGTACCAATTGCTACTCAAACAGTATGAAGCTTACACAGCCGCCCATGCGGTCGTTGAATCATACGAAGCTAACTAAAAAATACGAGGAAGTCTTATGTCATTTTACGATGCTAGTAACAGTGTAAACCTTGATGATGTTAAAGCTAAGTTAGAACAACAAGCGAAAGATGCCAACACAGAAGTGACGGCAGCCATCAAGAACCTAGAAACCAATGCCGATGATCCATCAAAGCTTGCCGAGCTTCAGCACGCGATCAACAAATGGTCTGTTGTTTACAATATCAATGCGACCACCACTCGTGCGATTAAAGATGTGATGCAGTCGATTCTCCAGAAGGTGTAAAGCATGGAACGAGAAACGCGCCAACTGCTGGCTGAAATCGCGCTGATGGCAACAGGTATGCATCGTCATCAAGAAGCCAACACGATTGCAGATGGCCTTGAAGCAAGCTCAGGTTCTGAAGAGACCGTTGCGATGATTCGTGCAATGAGCCTCATGAATAAAGGCTTGTATGAAGAGGCTCATCAATTACTCGAACCACTTTGTAATGCCTATCCAGATCTGATCAGCTTAGCGGCTCTTGCTTCTGCCAAAGCCGGTTTACTGAGCAAAGCGGAAAGCTGGGTAGAGCTTGCGTCACAAGGAAGCGAAGAAAGCCAAGCATTTGCTGCGAGCTTTTCTCAGGACATTAGGAATCTTGGATGATCATTGATTCAAGCAACCTAAGTCTTCAACACCAATCTTTGCGTCAGTCGGAGTCGCGCCATTATGAGCGGAGCGATGAAGACAAGATGAAAGCACTCATGGAGCGAAGTGACAAGCAAGAGCAAGTTTCACATGTTTCTCCAAAAGAGACGCTAGAGAAAACAGAAGCGAAACTGGCGGAGATTAAAGCGTGGTACGAATCATTAAAAGACGCAGAGGTTGTCAGTAAACAAAGTGTCTTATCATCGTTAAATGAAGCGTTTTCCGACCCTCAAGTTAAACGAGAGGCAATGTGGTACGCCTTTCATGAGGCGAAGAGTGCAAAAGGCAACGAGCAGCCACAATCTGATTTGTTAAAGGTGTTGAAGCAGGAGTTACTAGGGAGTTTTTCGGGACAGCTTATTGCCGAACCACCTGCTGATAAAACAGCACTAAAAGCAATGCTAGCGCAGCATTTTCCACTGGGTGCCCAGAAAGAACAAGCCTTATGGCATTGCTGGGCAGAGTTGAAGTCGTTACCTGATATGGCATCAACACTGGACATGGTTCGTGATGAACTTAGCTTCATGATCCAAAAAAATGCGATGGTGAAAAACATCATGACTCACAGTCACAAGTTAGATTTATCTTAGGAGTACATATGATAAATACGCAGTACACCGAGGTGATGCAAACCAACATTGATAAGTTACAGGATGCGCAAGTCGAAGACGGTTTAAGCGAACGTTTTGAGCAAGCCATGTCGGTTCCCGAGGCAAGTAATGGCCTGGAGGGCGGTTTGCTAGAAAACATCAGCGAGTTGAAAAACACTATCGATAACGCGAAAAGTAACCTGCAAGACAACATGAAGATGGTGGGTGATGATCCGGCGCAATTACTGCAAATGCAGTGGGCGCTGACACGCATTACTTTTCAAGAAGAGCTGATCGCGAAAACCGTGGGTAAAACCACACAAAACGTAGAAACCTTATTGAAGGCACAATAGTGATGATGAATAAAATGAGAGCAGTTTTCATCATGCTCACGTTGTTTCTGGTAGGTTGTCAGACCGAGCTATACACCAACGTTACTCAGAAAGAGGGTAATGAGATGTTGTCGATCTTACTATCCGAAGGTGTCGTTGCAACAAAAGAACCTGACAAAGACAACACCGTCAAGTTAATGGTAGACAGTTCTCAAATCGCCTTCGCGGTAGATGCGCTAAAGCGAAAAGGTTATCCAAGAGAGCAGTTTTCTACACTGAAAGAGGTGTTTCCTAAAGACGATTTGATCTCGTCACCATTAGCAGAACGAGCACGTTTGGTGTACGCGAAATCTCAAGAGCTCTCGTCAACCTTATCTCAGATTGATGGCGTGCTGGTGGCACGTGTTCATGTTGTTTTGGAAGATCAAGATCTGCGTCCAGGAGAGCGCCCAACTCCAGCTTCTGCCTCCGTATTTATTAAACACGCGGCAGATATTGCGCTTGATTCATATGTCCCGCAGATCAAATTATTAGTGAACAACAGTATTGAGGGGTTGAACTACGATCGAATCAGCGTAGTGATGGTACCCTCATCAGAGGTTCGAGTTGCTACTCAAAACAATCAATTTAAAAGTATTTTGTCGGTTCAGGTCACCAAAGAGACGGCGAATAATCTTATCGCCATTTTGGTGTTCTTGGTAGCGGCACTCATCGGCTCGAATATCGCTACTTTTACATGGTGTCGTAGGAACACGAAGCGTGGTTAAACCAGAAACACCACTCGCGCAGGTACAACACCAGTTTAACTATGCGCCTTGCCAGTACATCCATAGAAGTTGGATAGAGCAAAAGCAGCCTTGGTTACTAAATATCGAAGGCTGGAGAGATAACCCCATGTTCAACCAATGGTGTATCAATGAGTGGACGTTATCTCCCGTTCCTGAGACGGCTTTTAACAGACCTTGTCATAGTTTGGCATTGCTCCCGACAGACGCGTTGAATCAACTCGTATTGATGGTGGGTGGAGCTTTGCATTGCGTTGCGATGCGAAGCGTTGTTTTAAAACATCCGAAACAGGTTTTGAACAACGTTTTTGGTTTGGAAGGCGCTCGGTTCTTAATTCAAAACGGGCCGATGCTGTTATCCAGTTGGCCGCAAGGCTGGCAGCGTGCGTTACCAGAACTACTGGATGAAAGGTCTGTTGAAGCAAGCATGAGGGCGCTAGGATATTTTTGGATGAGGTTTATTTTGATTAACTCACCAGAAGATGTTGTTCTTCGTTGGCAATTCAAATTAGAAAAGCAACTTAGCGAAAACGCGGAAACAGCTAACTGGTTGGAAGCGGATCAACGAGATCTGGCGTATCGACTCACAAAAAAAATCGCAAAACAGGTTATTCCTCAATGGTTTCATTTGTTGAAATAAAAACAGACAATTTGCAGCTGGCACCTGGCTTAAAGGTGCTGAAAGCGAAAGATTATGCCAGTTATCTGGATTCGCAACACTTAGTTGAAGCCGCGAACTCCAAAGCTGAAAGCATCATTGCTAATGCCCAACAAGCCTACGAAACCGAAAAACAACGTGGTTATCAAGATGGCCTTGCACAAGCCAAGATTGAAAATGCACAAACGATGGTTGAAACCTTAGCACGTTGTAATGACTACTATCAGCAAGTCGAAGAAAAAATGACAGGTGTGGTGTTAGAAGCAGTACGTAAGATCATCGATACCTTCGATGATGTCGATACCACGGTGAGTGTAGTTCGAGAAGCGTTGCAACTGGTGAGTAACCAAAAGCAGGTCATTTTACATGTCCACCCAGAGCAGGTTGTTGAGGTGAGAGAAAAGGTGGCTGGTGTATTAAGTGATTTCCCTGAAGTCGGTTATGTTGACGTGGTAGCAGATGCGCGCTTGAAAAATGGAGGCTGCATTTTGGAAACAGAAGTTGGGATCATCGACGCCAGTATTGATGGACAGCTGCATGCATTAAAGCAAGCCATGGTGAAGCAGCTCAGCGAGCGTAAAATTACGATTCATGAATAAACCTCAAAAACTCAGCACTTGCTGAGTTTTTTCATTTTAATGCCTTTAAACAAAAAAAATCCGACCATTTCTAAAATATTCACTGCCATAAATCCTTAAGAATACACCTAAGAAAGCTGCTTAGTTGATAAGTGTTGCAACCAAGCAGCGCCTCTAAAACAAAAATAGGATTATTTAGTCGAATGGCTAATGGATTTATAACTTCTTTACTGACAGATTTTGCCAGCCGCTGCCAATTGGAGCCGTTGGTTTTTGATGAAGATGATTGTTGCCATCTACTCGTTGAGCAAAACACAGCAATCACAATTCGTGCACAAGAAGATCGTGTGACGCTTATCGGGCTGATTTCAGGTAATAAACCGAGTGCTGATATTTTGCATCAACATATGAAAGATGCCTTAACGCAAGGCTCTCCAGCGGTATGCTGGGAGGAAGAGACCGGATATATCGGTTTCATACACCTGCCTCAGCCACTGCTAACTGCATCTTTTTTCGATGAGTCATTTGCGAATTTCATCGAGTGGTTAAAAAGTGCGAATACACAAGAAGTAACCAATAAAACAATCGAAGTACCGGAAACGAATACCACTCATTTTTCCACATTAAGGGTTTAAAACATGATCAGTTTTGGAAGTGTTAGCGCGTTGCAGGCCGCCATGCCGCAAGCTCGTAACGAGATACTTAACGAAGGTAAGCTGAGTATTGGTGGCAAAGAATACCAAATCAACGCAGCGACCCAAGAATTTACTCGCGCCAATCCTACGAATGGTGCAGTAGCGCGATTTTTTGAAGCGACAGGAAAACTGTTTCGCGAAGGTAGCCCACAATCGGTAGCGAAAGCCCTTACAAAAGCCGTATTTGATAATGAGCAAGGACAAGCTCAGCGTTTACAAGCTGCTTCTTCTGTTGAGCATGGACAAATGTTCTTCAAAGATGGAAGCATAAAAACCGCATCAGATGTCTTAAATGCCTTTGCGAAGTTAGACAGTAAATCAGTTCAGTCGAACTCTGCTGAGCTAAACCAGTTAGCTGAGCGAGCGATGACAGAGGCAATGTTAGAAACCGATTCTGGTAAAAACCTCAGATCACTGATTGGCGAAAGTGCAGCGAAGTTGCTTGCTGGACGTGTAGTAAAAGACTACGGAGGTGGTGTATCTGCAGCGCAGAAAAACCCGGCAGCTAGCATTAATCAAATGCAAGCGGTGTTTGATATGGAGGTGATGCATCTTAAATCGGCACAACGTCATATCGAAGGTCTAGCAAGCACCGATCTAAGCCAAGGTGTATACGCTGAAGGACTGGCGGAGGATGCGTTTAACAAAAGTGGCGTAACCAATAATGTTGAAAGAGCTGCGGCGTGGATCATTAATGCTTCTAACTCTAAAGGAAACGATGCCGAAAATATTACGTCTTTACTGAAAGAATACGCGTCTAATGGTAAAGATTTATTGAATATGGAAAACCTAAAAGAGCTACACGCTCGATTGGTGCCTAATGTTGAGCGTGATTACCGAGGGCCAAATATTTCGGGTGGTACTTTGCCTTCAAGTATTGGCGGTGAGGGCATGTTAAAGCAGCACATTGAAGGCTTTTTGAAAGAGAACCCTGTAGAAGATAAAGACTTAGGTAAACATTTGTTCGCCGGAGTTATCGGGTACCATGGCTTTACCGATGGAAATGGTCGCATGGGGCGCATGCTATACGCGATAGCAGAACTTCGTAACGACTCGTTCAATCCTTTAGCTATGGATGCAGAAAATAGCCTTCACGGTATTAAGTGATTTTTTACTTCTATTTAATTTTTGGAGCGGCGATTGCCGCTCTTTTATTTTCCAGCTTAACCTTAATTTTTCTTCTCAATAAAACGGCTAATAGCAATAAAAATGAGACGTTGAAATAAAGTGTCGGTTTCTATCTCACCATAAAATCTCTTTTATCCTTATTCGCTTATTTAAATGAGCCGTTATACCCAAGTGGCTTCGCTGAAACAAATATATCGATGTCACTTAGTTATAATAAATTAGACAGGACACAACATGAATACAGGAAAGATTAATATGCTTCTCTCTGAGCTGGGAGAAGTGCTGAACCTTGAGCGCGTGACAGCGTATGACGATCAAATGTGGTCACTGCATTTTGCTGAAAACAACAGTGTCGATGTTCTGCTCGTAGAGGAAAAAGGCGAGTTATTGATTTCCAAAAACCTGCTTATAGAACAAGATGATATTACGCTAGATAAACTTCAAGTTTTACTTGAATACAACTTTTTGTATCGAGAAACAGGTGGTGTGCAGTTTTGTGTGAATCCAACACGCAAAGACGTTGTTCTTCAAGTTGCTATCGCGACTGGAAGTGAACTCACCAACATTGCTAACTTAATCATTCAGTTGAACGAATTAGTTGATACTTGGGGACAGTTATTTCAAAACAACACGGTTGTAGATTTTAGCCAAACAGACGTACACGCATTTATTCAAGTTTAAGGCATCACACATGGTCAATATTAATACATCGCAAATGCACTCGTTGAGTCAGTTAACGTCACATTTGGCGACACAAAATCAAGCTGACGACAAAGAGGTTCGAGCACACAACGGTAAAGATATTTTTGTTAAAGAGGGCGCACCAAAAAATAAAAGTATCAGCGCGCGTATTAGCCACCAGAATAAAGCGAAAGATATTGTAGTGAACCTGCTTACTAAGCAGGGTATTCCTAAAGATGTTGCGAAGCTGATGCTGAAAAATGTGTTGAACGGTGAAAATAAGTTAACGCTTGGGAGCCTGAAAAATCTTGAGAGATTGTCGTCTGGCCCTAGCTCAAATTGGCCCACTGCACAAACGGCAGCCTTTTCTTCCAAAACCAATAAAGCCTCATCGAGTGTCGCGCTTATCAACGAACATAAAGCCAACCTTCAAAAGCTTGGTGATTTTGCCTGTACGGACTTAAATACGTTCGGTGTTAAGGGGTCACAGTTTTATGAAACAAAAGGAAAGCCACGACTAAAAGAGCTTCACGCGGATCAAGCGAGAATCATGCAAGATCACCGAGCGACGATGTCCGCAAACGGAGTTCAAGCTGCAGCACAAAGAGGAACCGCACCGCAATTAAGCACTCTACAGAACATTGCTAAGGCAGTACAAACCGCGAAAGCCGGCTGCTGTACTACATTTGCTTTTGCTGCCGCCGCTGAGATGATTCAAGGCATGTCAGGAACACCTGAAAGTGAACCCAAAGTAGAAGTGGTTGCGTTTAAAAAGGGTCATTCAGGTACACACCTTTATGTACTGGTTGGTCGACAAGAGGGGAGCGACATAAAAGATCCATCAACGTGGAGTAAGGATGTGAAAATTGTTGACCCGTGGGCGACATCTGCATTCGGTGCACCAATGTTTGGAGATGCACAACGACCACCTGTTTCGAATATGTTCCCGCCAACAGAAGTCATTTTTGATAGCCATAAACTGGGTTAGTCACTCTGCAAAAGAAGTGAGCAAATACACCATGCTAAGCATCTAACCTTTATTGAAAGAGCAGCTCTGAGCTGCTCTTTTTTATTACTCTGGCAACTCGATTTTAGAGCGAGATTTCTGCGGAAAACCTCACAATGAAGGCGAAAAAGTGACAAAAATAAAGCCATTACCGACATCGTTCAATCTGCAATCGTTGTTCAATAGAGTTATTGAAACAAAAGGAAAAAGTTATGAACACGATTCAACAACTGCTCTTGGAGTTTTGCCAACTCAATGAGTTGCCCGAACTGAATTTTGAAGAAAATGAACGTTGTCAGCTACTGGTCGATGATCGCTACATGTTGTATTTCATTGCGACAGATACGGATGATTTGATGTTGTCTGTAACGTTCGGAGGGTTAGAAAAATCCGGTGAACAACGACTAAAAGGTTTAGAGCTTCTTGCTCATGCTAACTATCAAGGAATTGGTAGTGGCAACCTCGCACTTGCTTTAGCTCCAAATGGTCGACAGCTTGTCTTAGCAGGACGTAAACCCGTTGAGCATCTAAATACGACGAACCTTACCGCTTGGTTTCACGAAGTTATTGAACAGGCCGAGCTGTGGCAAGCGCGTTTCGCAATGTTGGATCAAGCGATTCCAACCACCTCTAATCATGAACAAGCTCATGTTCAATCACTTCGTGTGTAGGAGAGAAAAATGGTTAATACAACACAAAAAATCAGTCAAAGCCCAGTACCTGATCTAGAACAGTTTCGTGCAGTTGCTGCGCAAAAAGATGACCGAGTGATCAGTAAAAGAGGTGAAGTAAAAGAACCTTCCACATTCCACAAAGGTCATAAGTTTGCTTCTATTCACGAAGGCGTATTGAGAAGCAAATACACTAAGTTTTTCCAAGAAAACATCAAAACTCACCTTGATTTAAAGCAGGCGCTACTTAAGCAAGAAAAACCTGAGGTTGCGCTGTTGGCTTACTCCCTAGTGAGTCCTTCAGGCTATCGCGGTGAGCCACTTACTGAGCGTAAAATCTTAGAAGTTGTCAGCCTATTGGATGAAATAAAAGTGAGCAGCGATGCGTACCAGCAGCTTAAAAATACGTTTGATGCGATCAGCAAAGATCCGCGTATGCAGGTGAGTTTAGAAGCCCAGTATCCAGGAAAAATGGATGGCTTCGCTGCTGAACTGTTACAGATGGGCAAAGAAAAGCTAAAAGGTTCTGGTGTGAACGCCGTTATTAACTTGGCATTACCTGGTGTTGGCTTATTGATTTCTACAGGTCGAGAGCTGCACAAAGCGGCCGTAAATGGTGATGCTGAGGCTTACCATCATCAGTTAGAACAAATTTCACAGCTGCCAGGGCGAGATCAACGTCTTTCTATGCCGATGCAGCAAACCTTGGCTCAAGGTCATGCGATACTGTCGGCTGAAGGTGGCATTGGAGCTACGTTAGGTATGGCGACGGGGAGCCTGGGCACGTTCGGTGTTAGCTCTGTAGCAACGGTGGGCGTCACACCGATAGCAAAAGAGGCAATCGGTTCTGCGGCAACGACTGCTATCATGAGCGGCGGTGGCTTTGTGGCGAACCAAGCTGGGGCATACGGGTTAAATACGGAAGTAAAAGAGCAACTTATGCAAGGCGAAATGTCTGGTGTTTTACCTAGACTTGAAGTTTCCAATGCAAAAGGAGACTTTACCTTCAGTATGCAAGATCCGGCTTCTGTCCGCGCATTAATGGCGTACCTTGGCCCTAAGGAGAATACTGCAATGACTTCTCCTCAAGCGCCTAAAGAGGCACAAGAGATGGAAGCCGCTCGATTAACACTGAAAAAGATGTTGGGTTCAGAGCCAAGTGAGCACTTGGTTCCTGACGTAGACTCTATCTTGAAGCTAAGCCCAGAGGATGCACCAAGTAAAACCGAGTCTATTGCTAACGGGGCGTTTAAAAAACTGTTAGGAGAAGATTGGGATTGGCTCATGCCAGCTGTTCGAGCGATTGATAAAGGGGAAGCAAGTAAAATCAACGAAAAGCTCACCTACAAGCTCCCCCTAGATGCAGCAAACGGACGGGTTTATCTTGATAAATGCCCAAACCTGAGTGACGTCCAATTAGATGCGCTAGAAAAACTAGGCTCACCAAGTCAATTGCGATTGATGTACTTGGCAGAAGGCTGGGTGTAATTTCAAATGGTAAAGTAGGGAGTAGGTGCTGCTCCTTACTTTATCTACCGTCAGCGTTACTTTTTGGGGCTGGCTCATCTCCATTGAATTTAACTTTTCGACTGAAGAAACAAACACACAAGTGTCAACGTTATACCAACCCAACCAATGAAAGAAATTTCTTCCCCAACAATCGCAACTGCTAGTGCGGCTGCGATAACAGGTTCAAATAGCGTGAGTATGCTAGCTCCACTGGCTGTAACAAACCGTAGCCCAAACCCAAAAGCGACGTAACCTAACCCCATTGGAATCAAGGCCATGTAGAGCATGACCGTCGTATTAGTTGATGATGCAAATAGATTATCGCCCGTGATGAAAAGTGTTGGTAGAAGCAAAACTCCACCAATACCAAAAACACTTCCCATGGCCGTTTGCGATTCAATGCCGTGGTCAATCATAGCCTTTACTCCCCATGAGTAAATGGCGTACGTCAGACCTGCCAATAGGCCAAGTAATACACCCCAATGCTTCATATCCTGATCAAATAAGCTATTTGCGGATGACTCAGAAGCCAGCAACAAGGTAATGCCAATGACCCCGATTGCGAAACTCATCATCCAGCGCTTGGTTATGGTCTGATTTCGGCTAAAGAGACACTCTAACAAAGCAGAAAAGAAAGGTGCAGTGGAGATAGAAACAACCGTACCAATAGCCACACCGGCGAATCGCATTGATGAATAAAAAGCCAGTGGGTAGGTGGCTAAGGCGATAATACTAACCAGTAACGTTTTCTTCTTATGTACGACTTTTCGAAAATCTCTCTTCAGTGACTTCGCAGACAGACATGCTTGCATAAATCCACCAATACCCATAGAAAATGCGCCAATGGCGAGAGCACTGACATCCGGTGCCAAGCTGGCAGCGGTGCCCGTCGTTCCCCACAGGGTTGAAGCAAAAAGTATGGATAAAGTTCCTAATTGATAGTCGGTGAAATGTTTTTTTAACACTGTAATTTCTACCTAGTGAATGGCTGTTTTAGGGTAGAAAGAATAAAAGAAAGCGATAGAGGTTTTTGTGCTGAAAAGACGGAATACTTGTTCCAGAAGACTATTTTAGTGACTATCGGGAAAACTCTCTAGGAGACATGCCAAAATGCATTGAAAACCGTCGACTAAACGCGGAAAGGTCACTATAGCCAACTCGTTCAGCTATCAACTGAACTGGAAGGTCTGTATGAGTCAATAGTGCTTTGGCTTTTTCCATACGTTGTAGTGTAATGTACTTATGGACGCTTACTTTTAATTGCTCTTTAAAAAGCTTTTTAAACTGCGTCGGACTCAAGCAAGCGGCATTCGCTAATGAGGCAATGGTGAGTGGCTGATCAAGCTGCTCGGCGATCACAGCCTGTACATCTCGAATACGCGAATCCACGGAGCGAGACCGCTTTTGCTGCTCCAGCAACAGATAGAAGGTTGCAACCATTGAGTTTTCAATTTCATCATTAACCTGATACTCAAGTTGCTTTTCGACAAACTGGATAAAGCTCAGTAGAGGCGGGCTAATCGAAAACACAGCCACACTACTATCCATCAAATGAGTGGGCAAAGTGGTCATATCCGCAACAATAAAGCGTGATGACTCTTCGGCATTAAAACCGTGAGCACAACTTTTGGGGATGACTATGCAGTCGCCAACCGCCACCTTTCCGACATAACTATCCATATCAATCTGTATGTTGCCCTGGAGAGGAAGCACGAGTTGATGATAATCACTATGAGTATGTCGGCTCATACGTTTCGTGTAGGAGCGAATGCTTAAGCTAGATTTCATAAAAACAACATACAGTTAAAGGATACCGCATTATAGCGTTGAAAGTATCGAGGTTGAAAGCTGGTCAGTTGTAAGCCCAGATCTTGAGTGGGATGTGGTTTGTTAGTCCGCCTCGGATTCTAACGAGGCCAACCAACGAAGTACTTCGGCGGTTGCTTCAATAAGATCACTTGGGATGTACTGGTCGACGTTGCCGTCCGCGTATAGTGCACGAGCAAGAGGGACTTTTTGCATCACAGGCACACCTTCCTCTTTGGCGATTGCGACCATACGTTTGGCTACCGCATCGGTTTCCATCAAAGTGATGACGGGCAGGGGCGTTTCGCCTTTCTTGTAATAAAGGCCAACCGCGATATGTGTTGGGTTTGTAACTAATACATTAGAACGTTTAACGTTTTCGCGTTGATTGGAGGCTTGTAGCTCTTGGTGCAACTGACGACGTTTGCTTTTTATTTCTGGACTGCCTTCCATCTCTTTGTATTCGCGCTTCACTTCGTCCTTGCTCATTTTGAGCTTTTTCGTGTGATCAAACTTCTGGTACGCAAAATCTGCTGCAGCGATGACGATGAAGCCTACCGAAGAGATAATCATTAATTGTTTAATCATGACGCCAGTAATGGTCGGAACACATTCTAGCCCACAAGTTGGAATTTGCATTAAAGCGTTGATGTTACCGCGTAATGTCACCCAGATAATGCAGGAAAGAAGAGAGACTTTAAGGATCGACTTGATAAACTCAATCACACTCTTGAGGGAAAAAATGCGTTTGGCCCCTTCGACGGGATTGATCTTTTTGATGTCGGGTTTAACGGATTCACCACTAAATAGGAAGCCGAACTGCCCCATATTGGAAAAGATGGCGACGAGTGCAGCAACCAGAATAATCGGAGCGAGTAGATAGGCAATTTCTTTTGCGATGGCGATAGCGACATCGACTAGCGCATCTTGGAAACCCTGATAAGCAAGCTTACTTGGTAGGAGAATAAGCGCTGAGATGTGCGACATGTAATAATCGGCGAACGCAAACAGTACAATTATGAGCGCCAAAATTAATGCAGACGATACGATTTCTTGGCTTTTGGCAACCTGACCTTTCTGTCGAGCATCGCGTAACTTTTTTGCGGTGGGTTGCTCTGTTTTTTCTGCACTCATAAAGAATCCTAAGCGTTATTGCCAAATGGTATTGAGTTGTTCTGCGAATCGGGTAATGCCGTAAAACTGTACTTCAAAGTGATCCATCATTATTCCGAGATACACGATCAGTAAAACACTCGCGATGGCACTTTTTATTGGCATGGCAAGGAAAAAAACATTCAATTGCGGTGCAAAACGACTGATAAGCGCCAGACCAAACTCAGCAAGAAACATTGCCAACACTAGTGGAGCGGACATCAACACACCAAGCCACATAAGCTGTTCAAATTGCGCGTAGAAGAAACTCACCCATGCGTCGCTAACGGTTGGGAAAAAGTCCACGATCGGCCAAGATGTATAGCTTTTGAATAACGCATAGATAAAAGTGACAAAGCCCCCGCCAGAGAAGAACAGGGTAATCAACGTTTGGGTCAGCAACACGGCTGTTGGTGTGGATTGTGAGCCTAGCGTTGGGTTAAACATACTTGCCATGGCAGCACCACGTTGGTTGTCGACCAGAAAACCGGCCGCTTCTATCGCCCAAAAGGGGATAGCAGCAACAAACCCTATCAATAGCCCAATTAATACCTCCTTACCCAAAATCACTATCAGCCAAATGCCGTCGGTTTCTGCGGGCAAGCTTTGCTGATTAATCATCGGAAATATAAACAGCGCGAGTGAGCAAAGCACACCATTTCTCACCATGGTGCCGCCTAGCATTTGCTTGCTCAAAATAGGCAAAAAGATGAAGCACGCCATTAACCTAGGTAACGTCAGGCTGTACAAAAATAAAGCCTGGTGTAAGTCGTGATAACTCATCGTATTTGAGGAATTTTATCCATAGCAAGCGAGGCGAAGGCGTGGAGCTCTGCCCCTAGCCATTGCGTTGTGACGAACAGCGTAATAATGACCGCGATAAGCTTGACCACAAAGCCTAACGTTTGTTCTTGGACCTGAGTTAACGCCTGAATAAGCGACACCAATGTACCAACCAATGCTGCGACTAAAATCGGCGGTAATGACAAGTACAACACTAGGGTTAATGCTTGAGTCGTGAAATGAATGATTTCAGCAGAATGCATACTTTCTCCGTGATTAACCGTAACTCAACACTAAGCCGTGGGTGAGCTTTGTCCAGCCGTCAAGCAAGACAAAAAGCAACAATTTGAAGGGGAGGGAAATCGTCATTGGCGATACCATCATCATCCCCATCGCGAGTAGGATATTCGACACAATTAGGTCAATAGCGATGAACGGTAAGTACAACAGAAAGCCAATTTCAAAAGCGCGAGTAAGCTCGCTGACGGTAAATGCGGGCAGTAAGAGCAATAAGCTGTCCGACTCTAAACGGTCTACGTACTTCTGTGGCCACAATGTGCGTGCAGCATCAGTGAAGAATATGGCTTCGGTTTCCCGAATATGCTTTTTCAAAAATTCTCGATAAGGCTGTAAACCGCTTTCAATGAGGCCTTCTACACTTGCAGAATCTTCAAGGGAGATATCATGCTGCTTTACGTAGTCGTAGGTTTCAAACCCGACGGGAGCCATGATGAAAATTGACAGAATGATAGCCAATCCGTAAAGCGCCATATTCGGCGGAATTTGCTGTACACCGAGAGCGTTACGCAGCAGTGAGAATACAACGGCGAGTTTCACAAACGACGTCGCCATCATAGCGATAAATGGGATCAGTGCCAGCAGTGCTAAGCTGACAATGAGATTGAGCTCGTCGGGTAACTGGATCATGCTGGCTCCTGCGTGCCACCGAACAGCTCCAGTACGCGCACACCTAAATGTTCGTTAACATTAACCAGTTCACACTCACCAATGATTTTGCCGTTGGCACGCAATGTTACCGGCTTAGATACAGGCTGGTTTAGCTCGAATACGTACCCTGGCTGAAGCTGGTTAAGCTGCTCTAGCGTGATGGTTTGATGGCCGATATCAAACGTGAGTTCCACAGGCAGTTGCTGGTGGTCGGTTAACATTTCTGAAGTGTTTACGTCATTCATATTGGTTTCTTTTTCAATAATGTGAAGAGTTTGGTCATCTAGCTGGCAGCGCCAGAGATTCTGGTTAGATACTTGAAAAATGGCTTGTTGCTTGGCGATGTAACCATCGTCAAAAAAGATGACATCTCCCAGCTCGAGCGAATTAAATTCGCTTAACGTCAAATGGGTCCTTCCAAGACTTAACCACACAGGTAAAGCGAGGTGTCGAGCTTGTAGAGCAGCGCTGTTTGGTAGCGCATCCAACAACACGTCTGATCCTTCGCTAACCCACAAACAAAGAGAGCCGTTAGGCTTATTGAGGGTTAACATTAAAGTATGCTCTTGGGCCTGGCTCGCCTCTAACGGCTGTAGTTGACTAAGAATGGGTAACCGACCAAATAGCGCTTTGATTGCCTCACTATGCGGTTCTATCTGTGAGCTCAAAAGTGCTAACTGGAGGGAGTTAGGCAGGGACTCAAACGCAGTAGCATTTAAGGTCGATTTCAGCCAATGTTGGAGCTGCGCACGAGAAAAGTCTACTTGTAGGGTTTGTCCTCCAATCAACGTGGTTAAACGGAACCCTTCAAATGAAGGGATTTGAGCAACAGTAATCGATACGCTCTGACCATCAGTCCCTTGGAAGTGGCACTGTTTTGCACAAAGTTGATTGCTGAGCGCGATACTTTCTGCATCCACTTTGGGAATTATTAACGGTGTCATAGGTCATTCTCCGCTTGCCATTCTTCATACACGCTGCGTTGTTGGCGTGAGTGTTGTTGTTCATGTTGTTGTTGATCGAGCTGTTGAGTTTGTTCGCTGATCGCTAAGCGAAGTGGCTGCTCACCACCGAATCGGTTTAGCCGTTCAGCAAGATCTTGTCTAGCTTGCTGGCTAATAATGGAAAGGGCATGCTCTTGTCGAATCGTCACGCTATACCCTTGAGCGTCCAACTTGATGTGGATTTCGCCACCTTTTAATTGTCCTTCACTTAGAAACAGCCGAACCTCTTTGTTGTCCGATGCGGTTGGCAGAGCAACATAGATTTTGTCCACCAATTGCTGGAGTAATTGGTTTACGTCTCGCGTTGGGCTTGGTTGAGCCTGCGAAGCAACACTTTTTAGGATGACATCGCCTTGTGTTACCGCACTTGCAAAGGGTTGAGAAGGCACTTTTTCTTCATCCGTTTTAACGGTGACTAGTGCGCTTTTCGTCACGATTTTTTCAAGAGGCTTGGTTTCAGGCAGGCCACCAGTTTGGTCTGGTCGTTTGCCTGTATTCTGTAGCGGCGGAGTCGCACGCTTATTGTGCGTTTTTTCAGTTTGCTTTTTCGTTAAGCCAACAATGTTAATCCCATATTGAGCGAGCTCTGTCTCTGTCGCACTTTGGGGAAGCAAGCCAGATTCAAACGTAGAGAGACAATCCGGCGAGGTATGTTTATCCATCGGCGTCGGTTTATCATCTTTCAAATGAGCTTGAGCTTGAAAGTGAGGATCAACACGCTCAGTAGAAGGGGAGCTTAGAACTGTGTCGCCATCGTTTTTTCCATCATTTTTAAGCAATTTATTGTTTTCGCTAATTATTTCTTCGCTATTTGCTGCGTCGTCTTGCGGTTTCTCTATATCTCTCTTAGTGACGACGTCACTTTTACCTTTTAAAGTGGAGGTGTTTTTGTCAGCGTTGGCTTCTTGGTTCGATGAGTTAGGTTTCTTATCTAGACCTTGAGATGTCTTATGCCTTAGCGGTATGTCTTCTTCGCCAGTATGATTTTTTTGGGGATTCCCAACGATAGACTCCTTTCCCTTGCTAGGCTTCTTCGTCATTGCATGCTCGAATTGTGATTGAAGCTCGGCCTCCTTCTCGAGAGGCACTTGTTCCGGCGTTGATTTGTGCAGCGTATTCGATGTTTCAGTTGTTGGGGTAATGCGCATAGTGAACCTTTAGATAATGTCGACAGTGCGAAACTCTTCCTGTTCGAGTTCTTCTTGGTATTGCCTTTCTCGCGATTTTTCCGCGACTTCTTGTTGCTGCAACTGAACGAATTTTTCTTTGGTTTTATGGGCTTGTCGCGCCTCTTTTTGCTTTTCTTTAAGTGCCGAGCGTTCGATTTCAAGCGCTTTTTTTGACTCGGCCACACGTTGTTTAAGTTCGGCTTCTCTCTCTCTTAACAACGCGATTTCTTGTCTTAATGTTTCTAGCTCTTTGAGAACGAGCGTTTGTTGTTTTGCTTTAGCAAAACGTCGCTCTTCTTCTTCCTGGCGCCAAACGTGATAGTCCGCGACAGAACGTTCGGCCTTTTGAACCTGTGCTGCGGCGTTTGACACTCGGTATTCTTGACGCTTGACGGCTTTATCCGCACGGTCAGCGCGAATTTTTTTGATTTCTAATAAACGTTCTATCATTGTTTCGCCATCCCTTTAAGTTGAGCGATAGCGCCATCAAGATCGCTTGGTTCATGAGTGCCTTGGCGTAAAAAGGCGCGTATATCATCACTTTGTGCAATGGCCATATCTGCTAGGCTATCTGCGCCATGTTGGTATTCGCCAATTTTGATTAGCAGCTCAACTTCTTCATACTTAGCTAACATTTCGCGAATATGAGCAGCAGACGCCTGATGATCGGGTTCAACGATTTGATTCATCACTCGGCTTGCTGACCGAAGTACATCAATGGCGGGGTAATGGTTCATTGCCGCAAGTTTGCGCGAGAGAATGATGTGCCCATCTAAAATGGAGCGAGTTTCATCCGCGACAGGCTCTGTCATGTCGTCACCTTCCACCAACACGGTGTACAGTGATGTAATTGATCCTTTGTCTGATTGTCCAGCTCGTTCCATCAGCTTTGGCAAAGCGGCAAAAACGGAAGGCGGATAGCCACGTCGTGTTGGTGGCTCGCCTGCGGCTAGTCCAATCTCCCTCTGTGCGCGGGCGAAACGCGTTACAGAATCCATCAGCAGTAGCACGCGTTTACCTTGGTCACGAAAATATTCTGCGATAGAAGTTGCAACAAAAGCGGCTTTGGCGCGCTCCATTGCTGGGCGATCAGAGGTAGCGACCACTAAAACCGATTTGGCCATTCCTTCTTCGCCTAGGTCATGCTCAATAAACTCGCGTACTTCGCGTCCGCGTTCACCAATTAAGGCGAGAACGGTCACGTCAACTTCTGCGGAGCGAATCAGTTTTGCCAGTAGGGTACTTTTACCCCCACCAGCCGCTGCAAAAATACCCATGCGCTGACCTTCACCACAGGTCAGTAGCCCATCAATGGATCGAACGCCAAGAGAGATTGGCTTTTCAATTAGTTTACGTTGCATTGGTGGTGGCGCATCGCGATAAACAGGATACCAAGCACTTGGTTCCTGACTCTGCGTACCATCGAAAGGGCGCCCAAGCCCGTCAAGCGTTGTACCTAACAGGTGGTCGCCAACACCCACTTCGTGCATTTTACCCATTGGGCTTACTTCTGTATTTGAGGAAATCCCAAACATATTTCCTAACGGAGTGAGCAAAGCGTGATGCTGCTGGAAGCCAACCACTTCCGCTAACAAAGACAGAGTTTGATCGGGATTACGCAACTCACACAGTTCACCTACACGAACGCCAGGGACGACAGCTTTAATAATGGTGCCGGTGACTTGTGTAACGCGCCCGCGAATTTGGATCAAACGCGTGTGTTTAATCGCAGATTGTTGGATATCAGTGATGTATGAGAAATCGTTCAAGGTAAAAATATGCGCAATGATTGATGCTGAGAGGATAGAAAGTATAAGAATCAATTTATAGTGAATATCAGTCGGGAGTTTTTAGAAAACTGAAAGTGCACTAAAAAAACACGTCTGATTTTGACAGCTTCAACAAAGCGCACTTCCTATAATTCGCCTGTATTGTGCGGAAGGAGTGCAAGTGAATGAGTATTATCAACAATCATATCGCAACAAATCCAAAGTTTGATGCGTCTATCCAAAACGGGTTGGAATCGTCTCTCCCCGACGTTTCACAAAAAGGCAATTATCGCGGTGAAACCGTCCGTGTTCACAATGCCACACAATCACTTTTTGATGCGATGGAAGAACTCACTTCACTCGGTTCCGAAAAAGCAGAGAAAGATCTGACCAAGCGCAAAGTGAAAGACAGTGGTGTTCGAGTTAATGAAGCACATGAACTCGTTTCGGACTATTTAAGAAAAGTCCCTGATCTTGAAAAGAATCAAAAGATCAAAGATTTGGCTACAAAAATGGCGGGAGGAAATATCTCGACCATCGCGCAATTACAAGCCTACTTGAATGGGTTTTCCGAGGAGAAAAGCCATCAATACCTAGCCCTAAAAGCCGTTAAAAAGTTTTTGAGTGCGAGTCCAGAAAGTAAACACCTACTAGCGCTGATTGACCAAGCACTTCTAAGAATCGAGCAAAACCCAGATACATGGTCTCAAATTGATACGGAAATCCGTGTCTCAAATTTTGCTGATGAATACAGCCAAGAGCAAGAGTTTAGCTCTTTGCATCAGCTGCGCGGCTTCTACCGCGATACCGTTCATAGTTATCAAGGGCTCGGCGCGGCTTATCAAGATGTAGTGGCGCGCTTTGGTGAGCAGGAGGTATCGACCGCTGTTGACTTTATGCTGCAAGGCATGAGTGCAGATCTTAGTGTTCAAGGTAGCAGTATCGACTCGGTTAAGTTGCAGTGGTTGATGTCCGATATGCAAAAACTCAAAACTCTAAATACGTTGCAAGATCGTGTGAGTCAGCTGTTCCAAATGTTTAAACCGGAAAGGACGAATTATGGCTTATCAAGTTTCTAATTTGATGGCTGATGTGATTGCGTTGGTAGAGCAGCGATGGGTAAGCAGTGATGAGATATGGAAAGTCGCCAACGCAATGGAATTGACGGCGGTAGAACAAAAAATCGATTTTTTTCGAGAGTTCCATAAGTTAGTTCGCGCAATCCCAATTGACGTATTCGCCGATGAAGAACAACGACAGAATTTAATCCAAGCGGTACAAAAGGCGCTAGACGAAGCAATTGATATAGAAGAAGAGGAAGCGTGGGAAGATGAGTTGGATTGATGCATCCGTCGATGAATTTTGCCGAGGAATGGGGCTCGATGCCGTCGATTTCTCATCAGCTGGACGGGTGCAGCTGGATTTTGAGCAAAGTGGTACGCTGCATATTGAGCGACAGGGTGAGCAGTTATTCTTGATGTTGTCTCGAGCGTTATCTTGGCATCAAACCAGTGACATGATTCAAAGTGCACTGTGTTTGTGTCATGCCGATCAAGGCTGGCCTTTCGAAATTAAAACCGGCTTGTTAGATGAACAAACTCTGGTTTTTTCAGCAAGGCTAAAAGGAGAAGAAGTAACACTTCCGACCTTAGAGCAAGCGTTTACGCTTTTGGCTCGTCTGCATAACGATGTGGCAGGCTCATGACTCGAGTCAGCACTTTAAACGTAGGCATCGAAGCCTTTACGCATGTTACTCATAGTGAAGTTAAGGCCGATTTCCCAGAACGATTTCAATTGCTTCCTGATGGGCAGGCGGTCGCTACACATTTAGAGAAGCTCTATGACCTCCGGCCTTCAGACCAATATCTCATCGCGTTAACTAAGCCCAAGCTGCTGCACTCAGAGTTGTTGCGTCCAGAAAAATACCGTCAACAATTTGATGAAACGTTAGCTCAGCTGCAAGTTCTTGCACAGGATTCAGGCTCCGCTTCTTTTATCAAAGCATCTGAAACGCTACAAAGTACACAACTTGATCAGCGTTACCTCACTATGGCGCTCAATCTCCTTATCCAGGTCTAACCAACATGTTGAGATCCAAAGACATTGAACTCTTACTTGTTCACGCTGCGCTACAAGTTCAATACCAAAAGCCAGAGCATGCCATTTCTATTCTCGATGCGGTTCTAGAAATAGAACCGCAGCACAAAGAGGCGATGCAAACACTTGCTGTGGCGTGTTTACAAAGTGGTCGATATACCCGGGCGATTGAGGTGTGTGAGCACTTATTAAAATCCGACCTTCATCCTGACTCGGCAGGACTCTGGTTTTGTTTAAGCCAAGCGCGTTGGAAACAAAATGACGTCGATGGGGCACGCCAAGCGCACCGACGCTATCTGCAATCTTTAAATAGTGAATCACATGAATAAGTTGATCGATATTCTAAACAAAGTAGGGCAACGCAAAGACATCATGCTTGCGGTGATGTTACTCGCGATCGTCTTTATGATGATATTGCCACTTCCTACCGCACTGGTGGATGTGCTGATTGGCACCAACATGAGCATTGCGGTGGTGCTGCTTATGTTAGCGATTTACATCACCACGCCACTTGAGTTCTCTGCATTTCCTGCGGTGCTATTGATCACGACATTGTTTCGTCTGTCTTTATCTATCACGACAACCCGCTTGATCTTGCTACAAGGCGATGCTGGTCAAATCGTTTATACATTCGGTAACTTCGTTGTGGGCGGTAACTTAGTGGTCGGTATTGTTGTGTTCCTGATCATTACCATTGTTCAGTTTATGGTGATCACCAAAGGCTCAGAAAGGGTAGCAGAAGTTAGTGCGCGCTTCTCACTCGATGCGATGCCTGGTAAGCAGATGAGTATTGACGGTGACATGCGTGCCGGAGTAATTGACGTACACGAAGCTAGGCACCGACGATCACTGATTGAAAAAGAAAGCCAAATGTATGGCTCGATGGATGGCGCGATGAAGTTCGTTAAAGGCGACTCCATTGCGGGTCTGGTCATCATTGTGGTCAACATCTTAGGTGGCGTCACGATCGGGGTAACGCAAAAAGGCATGAGTGCTTCTGAAGCACTTGAGTTGTTTGCGATTTTGACCGTTGGCGATGGTTTGGTATCGCAGATCCCGGCACTCTTTATCGCGATTACCGCCGGTATTATCGTGACGCGTGTTTCTCATGAAGATTCTTCTGATCTTGGGTCGGACATTGGTGGGCAGGTCATTGCTCAGCCACGTGCGCTTCTTATTGGTGGTGTGCTTTTGGTGCTGTTCGCACTCATCCCTGGGTTTCCAAAAATCACTTTTTTGGTCTTGGCCGCCGTGGTTGGTGGTGGTGGTTTCTTCCTTTTCTATCAACAGAAAAAACAAGCGGAATCAGATAGCACCGACTTATCAAGCTTTGTTTCGCAAGGGGCTGGTTCGCCAGCAGCGAAGCCAAGCAAACCTACGCCTTCTAGAAACAGTAAAGGTAAGTTAGGTGAGCAAGAAGAGTTCGCCATGACGGTCCCGCTGTTGATTGATCTTGACGCGAGCCTTCAGGAAAGCTTGGAAGCGGTCGCATTAAATGAAGAGCTAGCAAGGGTGAGGCGCGCACTATATCTCGACCTAGGCGTGCCTTTCCCAGGCATCCACCTGCGCTTTAACGAGGGGATGCAAAATGGCGAGTACTTAATTCAGTTACAAGAAGTCCCGGTTGCACGAGGACGAATTGTTAAAGATCAACTCTTGGTGACAGAAGGGAATGAACAGATCGATTTATTAGGCGTGCCTTATGAGCAAGATGAAGATTTTCTACCCGGTATTTCTAGCATTTGGGTGGCACAGAGTTATGAGCAAAAACTCGTAGCCAGTCATGTCGGTTTTCTCACACCCGACAGGATTTTAACGTACCACTTGTCTCATGTTCTCAAGGAGTACGCACAAGACTTTATTGGTATTCAGGAGACGCGTTATCTGTTGGAGCAGATGGAAGGCAGTTATTCGGAGCTAGTCAAAGAGGCCCAGCGTATTGTTCCGTTGCAAAAAATGACGGAAATCTTGCAACGCTTGGTTTCTGAAGACATTTCTATCCGAAACCTTCGCGTGATCTTGGAAGCGATGGTTGAGTGGGGCCAAAAAGAGAAAGATGTTGTACAGCTGACGGAGTACATTCGTTCCAGCTTAAAACGTTACATTTGCTACAAATACGCAAGCGGACAAAACATGTTGCCCGCTTACTTATTGGATCAAAATCTCGAAGACACAATACGCAGCGGTATTCGTCAAACCTCAGCAGGGAGTTACTTGGCGTTAGACCCGTCAGTAACGCAACAATTTGTCAGTGATGTGAAACAGACCATTGGTGACTTAAGCCGCATGCCGAATAAACCTGTGCTAGTTGTGTCTATGGATGTACGCCGATATGTGCGAAAGCTTATTGAATCGGAATACTACGATCTGCCCGTTTTGTCATTTCAAGAACTAACCCAGCAAATCAATATTCAGCCACTTGGAAGGGTGGGGATGTAATGAAAACAAAACTAATACTCTCGCTGGCGCAAGCGGGGATCGAAGTGACGCCATACTTTTGGCAACAAAGTGAAATTCAACTTGGTTATCGAATTGAAGTTGAAGGCTTAGAGCTCGTTTTTCGGGTGGAGGACGGTGAAATCATCATCGTTCTTCTGAAACGCGTTCGTCCAAAATTGGGGTTGAGTAACCCCTTTGCCGGCTTATTTCTCTTGGCTGAACATGCCATTCAACTTTATCCCTCCGATTGGGTCATTCGCGGCAACGTCGATGTGTTACGTGGTAGCAACATGAGCAGCCAGCGATTGGCACAGTTCTATCTAAAAGCATGCGGTGCAAGCCATGATGAGCTAGAAGACTGGTACTGTTTACGCCTAGCAGATTATAGACCTTTGAAAAAGTTGAAAAAGTAAAAACTCACGACTGTTACTGACAGCACCGATGAGATGACCCGCTTTAAGATAGGAATCAAGATGAAGCAACCGTTTACCGATGCGATTGAGAACGCTGAGCTTGCCATTAGAAAAGCTGAAGACAGAACCGATATTTTTAACGAGCTATTGGAAGGCTTAGGTGTTGGTCCTGTTGCGGGGGATGTTTTACTTGGCGGCATAAAAGCGCCAGTAGATACCATGAAACGTGCAGAGCAAGAGCTAATAGACGAAGTCCAGCGCCGCCGGCAGCAACAAACTCAGCTACAAGGTACGTCAGGTAAACGCAGAAAGCGTCCCACAGTGATGCGCGGCATGATGATTTAGAGGTTTGGAAATGACGAATATGAAAACGACTGGCTCTACGACAGGAGCAACAGACACAGCTGCGAGTAGTGCACCATTACCCACTTTCCAACAAAACTTGATAGAGGCATTTACCCCTGTACTGGGTGAAGCAGAGACTCAGCAACTTGCCTCGATAATCTCTTCATTGCCAACTATCTCGGGACAAACGGAATCACAAAGCATCGCGCTTTATGTTGATACGCTTGAAAACCTAAAAGCGAAAAATAACGCGTTTGCTGGTATATCATTGACCGACACCGCATCTGTTTGGATAAAGTCGCTACAAAGTGCTAACTCAGATGGCGAATTAACCGCAGCCGAGTTTAATGCTCAAACAAACCAAACGCTATCAAATCAGTTTCAGGCTTGGTTTAGTAAGTTACTGACGGAAAACGTAGATAGCTCGTTATCTACTGAGTTTGTTAGTCAATTCAATTTGGGGACTCAGAGTAACCAAGCGGAGCAGATCGCCAACCTCTCCGAGACAGGTCTGGCTAATGCCGCCAAAGAAATTTCTCTTTTTGTTGCAGAGCTTGCTAATCAAATGGGCTCCCGTGAAGTGAGAGATGCTTCTATTTCTTTTCTTCGCAATGCCTTTAGTAGCTTAGGTTCCGTTAATCTCGCGCAACTGAAGAGCTCGGACTTTCTGTTGACTAAAGAGAGTTTCGCCCTTCAAGTCTCAGCTCAATTAAAAAGTAGTTTTCAAGGCATTGGTATTACTTTAAGCCCCGATGACGCAAGTGCGCTAGCTAGCAGAATTACCTGGACTCCTGGTATTTCTAAACAGCAGCTTAAAGAAGCGTTAGATGAAATGGCCGCTCAAGTGAAAGGCCAATATAGCGCAGCTTATGGTGAGGCGAGTGGAACGAACAATCTAAAAGCAGCACTTAATACTGTCATTGGTGGAACTGAGCCTTTGACCCTTTCTAGTCTGTTCGCCAACTTCGCGGTGAGTTTAACAAATATAGAAATCGACGACTTTTACCAGGACAGCGCGATAGCCGATGTCCAAAAGACACAAATAACGGCAGCTCAAGTTAATTTGATCAAAGAAAACACCGAACGAGATATCCGATTACAGTTTGAAAAAATAGTAAAAGGTGAATCTACCGGGGCTTCATTTACTGAGCGATACGAGGCATTGCGCAAGAACTTAGGGGCATTGAAAGAGCGTCTACTCAATATCACCGATAAAGAGAAAGCGGATCGCGAGGTGAGAGCAGAGCACTCTCTAACGGCTCGTGATTTGTTGGCCGTTGTTGAGTCCAGCATTGGAGACCGTTTTGATGAGCAAGTGCTGCTTGCACTAAATGAGCGTCGTGTTAACCGTTTAGAGAAACGTAATGACCAGAAAGAGGCATTAGAGGATCTCACAATACAGCTTAAAGTTTTTGGTGTTGTGCAATCAAAAATTCACTCTACGCAAAGTGTTGATGGGGTTTATAAACCGGGATATCCAGAAAGTAACTTCAAAGCGAGTGACTTTAACTACAGCAATCAAACGGATTTTGAAGCTTCACCTGAGTACAAGTATTTGACGGATAATAAGATAACAAACCATCGAGACTTCCTTCAAACACAAGGTATTACTATCGGTGATGGTGCGTCGTACCAAGACGAAGAGAAGTCGAAAAAACTGTCTAATTTTTCTAGTTCTGTCAGTGCTAAATCCAAGTTGCTTAACGATGAAGTGCAAATCAAAACCACTGAGCTGAACGACACCAGTTCTCAATACAACTCGACCGTTGAAGCGATGAACAAGTTTGTTCAGAAGTACCACAGTATTTTACAAGAAATCCTACGAGCCATTTAAGGATAACCAACCATGACTAAAACAAACGCGACCGATCCATCCCAAATGCAAGCAGAAGAGCTGCTGTCTTTTCTGGAAGAGGGAGGCACGCTAAAAATGTTGCACGATGTGTCTCAGGACACCATCGAACATATTTATGCCGTAGGTTACAACTTTTTCCAATCGGGAAAGATTGAGCAAGCAGCGAAAGTATTTCAATTACTCAGCATGCTTGATCATTATCAGGCGCGATTTTTCATTGGCCTTGGCGCGGCTCGTCAGGAGTTGGGTGAGTATCTGCAGGCAATAGACGCCTACAGCTACGCAGCGCTAGTGGACGTAAATGATCCACGCCCACCTTTTCACTCTGCTGAATGTCACCTGAAACTGGAACAACTGACAGAAGCAGAGAGTGGGTTTTACAGCGCGAAGGAGATGTCTGCCGGAAAATCACAATATGCAGATTTGCATGAGCGTGCAGGCATCATGTTAGAAGCGGTGAGAAATAAAAAGGAGTAATTAGACTATGAGTTCTATTGCACTTGACCGCATCCAGACACAGGTTTATAGCCCTGAATCTGGCCAAGCCACGTTAGATAACGTGCAGAAAACGGCGTCTACAGCGACGCCTTCTGTGACGGTAGAAAACGTGAAGAGTAAAGATGCAGATGTACTGAACACCGGAAAAGTAAAAGTTCAGTTAGATGCACCTAACGCAGCTGTTAGTGACAAAGTGAATGATTTGACGCTAAAAGCCATGGCACAGCTGCAAAAGATCGTCGATACCATTGCAAAATCTCTCCATGCAGTTGCAGACCAAACAGGTTCGATTGCCGTCAAAATCATCGCAGGATCTGCTGATGATTTTGAAGTAGAGCTTGCTGCTATCACGGATAAACTGAAAAGTGCTCAAAACGAGCTGAAAATTCAGGAAGTGAAGGTCGCAAAAGCTAAGCACGAAAAAGAGATGGTGGAAAACCAAGACAAAATCAAAGAATCGGAAGCCGCTGCAAAAGAAGCCCAAAAATCAGGCTTAGCAGCGAAGATCTTTGGTTGGATCAGTGCGGTGGTTTCTATTGTTGTTGGTGCCGTAATGGTGGCAACGGGTGTTGGTGCAGCAGCCGGTGCACTTATGATCGCTGGTGGCGTCATGGGAGCAGTGAGCATGGCGTTGCAAGAGCCAGCCGTTCAAGATGCGCTAAAAGAAGCGGGCGTAAATGTCGATGTGCTAAACAAAGTCGTAATGGCATTAGAAATCGCCGTCGCGGTTATCGGAGCTGTAGTGACGTTTGGTGGTGCAGCTGCTGGCGGTATCGCGAAACTTGCAGCAAAAGGTGCTGGTAAGGTAGCTCAAAAGGTCACGGAAATCGCTACGAAAGCCGCTGCAAACATGGCGAAAGTGGCGGATATGGGCACAAAAGCTGCGACAACAACAGCGAAAGCGATTCGTTATGGCGCAGAAACCGTCGATCTTGCCGTCAATGTGGGTAAAGGCGCAACGGACAGTGTCCATGCTGCTAACAATGCTCACGTAACAGAGATTCAGGCTGATATCACAGACCTTCGAGCCAAAATGACGTTAAGCCAGGCTGTCATTGATAAGCTCAAAGAAGAGATTGGTAAGTTGATGGAAGACTTCCAAGAGCTGATGAGCCTCATCATGCAAATGATTCAAGCGAAAAGTGAAACTATGCAAACGGTGTTAAGCCGTCCTGCAACGGTATAAGGAGTTTATTATGCTAGATAAAGTAGGCGGAACGGGTCGTGGTGAACTATACGGTTTAGGCGATACCATTAAAACCAACAAAGCAGAAAAAGCGCCGGAAACAAAGCTTGAAGCGGGTGCCGTTAAAAGCCAAAGTGAGTCAGGTGTTTCTGGTGCAGCACGCTACCAGTTAGAGACGCCTAAAGCTCCTACAGTGAGTAACCAAGCTCAAGTTGTTGCAAACTTAATGAGTGCTCTTGCGCCGACGGTGAGCTCATTAATGAGCACAACGATGAAAGCGCTTAACGGTGAGGAGGTGATCAAGTCACCATCAGATGCGGTATCACAATCGTTGACGCTATTAACATTGTTGTATCAAGTATCAAAGCTGAGCCGTGAGCAGCAAGTGCTACAACGTGAAATTGCTGTTGAAGCAAACGTCGCGAGTTTAGAAAGCCAAGCGGCAGAACTAAACAACTCGGCAAGCGCAATGATCGCGATGGCAGTCGTTTCGGGTGTATTAGCGGGTGCTACCGCAATTATTGGTGCCCTTGGTTCTTTCAAAGCAGGGAAAGAAATCAAGAATGAAATGGCGAGCAATAATGTACTGAAAACGCAAAAAGCTGGCTTCGATCAAGCAGAAGAGTTATTAAATAACAATAGCTTGTCTAAAACTCAGCAAGATCAGGTTAAGCGTGCGCACTCACTAGCGAAAGACAATATCGCAGACACGACAGCGCAGCTGACAAGTGGTGGCCGTAAGTTCGATAAGTTGATGAGCTCAAACCAAGCGAAGAACGCGATTCTTCAAGCTTTGGGCCAGATGGCAAACTCAGCATCGAATGTAGAGCAAACCAAAGCGCAAGCGCGCAGCAAAGATGATGAAGTACAAGCGACTCGCGCACAAGCAGCCAAACAGAAAGCCGATGAAAACATTGGTTTCCAAGAAGGCTTATTGAAAGAACTACGTGACTTGTTCCGATCTATCTCAGATAGCCAGAACCAAGCGTGGCGAGCATCAGTCCCAACGGTGTAACCATCCGTTTCACTAACTACAAAGCGTTGTTTATACAACGCTTTTTTTATTTCAGCTATCTAAACTAGATACGGATATTTACTGGGTGATTTGTTTGTAAAGCAATATAACGTAGTGAGTTACATTGCATAAAAGTTACTGTTTTTGTTGAACTCAGCTCAAAGCTAACAACTTCATAGTAGCCTTGTTGCGTAAAATTAAGTTAAAGTGCCATTATTATTCACAAAAAGTGTGTTTAAGAATTTTTTGTAGTGAAGGGTGTAATTAGATACTCAATAACAAAATATGGTAGTTCGACTGGTGAGTATTTGGGAACAGAATTATATAAAACTCAACTTAATAAGTAGTCGAAGATGGAAGATATCAGTTTAGCATCAGATTTAGTGATTTATCTGACTACGGTTGGAATTTTAGGTATATTTGCTTGGTTTTTGTTTGTTATTTATTTGAAATCCAAGTGGTTGAAGTATCTTGAAGATGCTCTTGATAATGGAGTTCGATACTACACTCTGAATATATTCTTATCAGGTCACGGAGTACTACAATATGGAACTGTTTTTCTGAGCACTTTTCATGCGAAACGATATAAAATGTTAGAGAAGAGGGATAAGGTTCCAATTCATATTCAACGATTGTTTGTTCTCTCATTCGTATTATTTATTTCAAGTACATCATGTCTTCTGGCTGGAGTTATAACTCATCATATTTATATAGAATAAAGGTTATTTAACAAGATTATAGTAATTTGACCTGAGTATTTCTATTTAATAGATAATTTAGAATGGACATATCAGTCTAAAGATTTAATTTTCTAGACTATACGGTTTACGCTTATATAGAGCCATTATATAACGGCAGAATATGCCAATAAAATGGTGATTACTAAGCTAACCGCCAAGGATGAGAACTCAAACGTTATCAAATTGTTAACGATTGCTATACTTAAACGGTCATCAACACAAGTAAAAGGGATGTTCAATGTTTAAGTTTAAGCAAATCGCACTTGCGGCTTCTTTGGCGGCACTCACAACAGGCTTTTCTGCGTCTGCGGAGGAAACGTTTGTCACGATTGGTACCGGTGGCGTAACAGGGGTTTATTATCCGACTGGTGGCGCTATTTGTCGCTTGGTTAACAAATCGCGAGAAGATCACGGTATCCGTTGTTCGGTAGAAAGTACTGGGGGATCGATTTATAACATCAACACTATTCGTGCTGGTGAATTGGACCTCGGTATCGCGCAATCAGACTGGCAGTATCATGCTTACAAAGGAACCAGTAAGTTTGAAGAAAGCGGGCCTTTTAAAGAGCTACGCGCCGTATTCTCCGTTCATCCAGAACCGTTTACTGTCGTTGCACGTAAAGACGCGAACATCAAAACTTTTGATGACTTGAAAGGTAAGCGCGTCAACATTGGTAATCCTGGTTCTGGTCAGCGAGGTACTATGGAAGTGCTAATGAACCAGTATGGTTGGAGTAACGACGACTTTAAGCTTGTCTCTGAGTTAAAAGCAGCAGAGCAATCAAAAGCACTTTGTGATAACAAAATTGATGCGATGATTTATACCGTTGGTCACCCAAGTGGAGCGATTAAAGAAGCCACTACGTCGTGTGATAGTAATATCGTAACGGTAGCTGGACCTAATGTAGAAAAACTGGTTGCAGACAACAGCTTCTATCGTGTCGCAAATGTCCCAGGTGGTATGTATCGTGGCACAGATAGTGATGTTCAAACCTTTGGTGTGGGCGCGACGTTTGTTTCTTCTACTGCTGTACCAGAAGATGTGGTTTATAACGTGGTTAAAGCGGTATTTGAAAACTTCGATGATTTCCGCCGTCTCCACCCAGCGTTTGCAAACTTGAAGAAAGAGGAAATGGTAAAAGACGGTTTATCTGCGCCTCTTCACCCAGGTGCGCTCAAATACTACAAAGAAGTAGGGCTGATTAAGTAAGCGGTACTTTCTCTTATTATTGATGTAAAACGCCATCTTTCTCGAACAATGCCACTCGTTTAACTGCGAGTGGCATATTTCTATTTCTCGTCATCCTGTACAGCGACGAAGGAGCGTGATACAGGATCTTCCATCCGAGCACTTTGTGATCAAAATGGTTTCATTAGCCGCTCAGTGTCGTGTTATTAGATTCCTAACCTCGCTGGAGTGACACAAAAAATCGTTAAGCCATCTGCATTAATCTTTCGCGCTGGCGTTTTTGTAGGAGTGCTATCCACTTGTACAAGTTTTGCTTAAACATAAACATCAATGAAAAAGTAAATAGTGATGAGAATAGAAGAAAGAGCAACAAACCCTTTAACATGATTGGGATTCAGTTGACGAGATACACGAGCTGCAAGATACCCACCTACCAACGTACCGACCAAAACAACACTACCTGTGTGCCAGTCAATGGAGCCATTGGCAACAAAAATCACGATAGCAATGAGTGAAACACACGTAGATACGAGCAATTTCAAACCGTTCATTAAATTAATGTCTTGGTGGCCAGCTACTACCAGATAGCTCAGAACAATAACCCCTAAACCTGCGTTGAAAAAACCACCGTAAGCAGAGACACCAACAAGTAGTAAACCCAACGCGATTGCTCCGAGTATGCCAGCATGTTTGTGCTCTTTCGCGACAGTTTTGATTAGCATTGTTAAACGAGAACCGGTGAGAAAAAGCACGGTGGCAAATAAGAGTAACCAAGGGATGGCTTCCATAAATAGCGATTCTGGCGTGTTGAGCAACAGATATGCTCCGACAGCGCCGCCGACTAAACTGAATGAGACTGTGAACAGCAGTTCATGCTTGTTCTTCATGATCTCTTCTCTGAACCCGACGGCTCCACTAATGTAACCCGCACATGAAGCATATGTGTTTGTTGCGTTAGCCATAATAGGAGGAACACCAACTGCCAATAGAGCCGGAAAAGTAATAAAGCTTCCGCCTCCCGCTATGGAGTTAATGATCCCACCAATTACGCCAGCAATGAATAAAAGTGAGAGTTCTAAAAGCATAAACAATCCTTGTTATGTTCTTTTTCATTGTTAGAGCTTCAGATGATCTAACCTACATGCTCTAATGTTCTGATATGAGGTTTACTTTACCCGCTCTAAAACAAAATTGTTCAGTTCTGTAACGTTTTTGATGACATGAACGGCTTTACTTTGAGAGTACCCTTCGAGGCGATACATAAAGTCATCATTCCAGAATGCGGGGCATTGCTGAAGAACTTTGTAGCTTTGTAACGTTCCTTTCAGTACCGAACTACCATCAGGCCAACCTTCAGGTTTTATGAATAGTCCTTTAAGGAGACGTTTCGTGACAAACCAATAGCTTACGGAGTATGGTAGATCAATATAAATGAGAGTATCGGCTGCATCTAAACGAGCGTTGAAAGAGCTGATCGGTCCAAGGCCATCTATAATCCAACGATCTGAGCTTAGTATATTGCTATGGGCTTCATCAAAAACGTTACGCTCGACGGGATCACCGTTTGGTTTATAGACTATTGAATCTAATTGATGAAGAGGAAGACCGGTAGCAGACGCGATTGCTTTACTTACCGTCGATTTTCCACTGCCGGGTTTACCAAAAACTGCTATTTTTTGCATTGTGACCGCCTCCAAGAGAGCTTTTCCCATACGGTAGAGACAGAAAACCCACCGCTATGGGTGGGTTCGATAAATACTGAGCGCATCAAAAAATCCCACCATTCCTATGGAATGATGATAATTCGTTGGTTAAGTTGCGCTAAGTTTGTATTCATACAATCACCTTCATATAACGACAGTGATTTGTCAATACCATCTGCACAATAAGCGAACGATTTGGAGGGCGGAAGATAAAGCCATCACGATGGATGGCTTTATCTAGGTTGAAAGAGACAGCGATTACTGCTCAACGCTGACTGGCTGTGCTTTAAACTTTTGAATCAGCTTTACGATTAGTGGACTTGCCAATACCAATACAGCTAAAACAGTAAAGGTAAGGGTAATAGGACGCTCCCATAGGAAACTCAGTTCTCCATCTGAAATCATTAATGCGCGGCGTAAGTTCTCTTCCATTAATCCTCCAAGGATGAAGCCCAGCAATAAAGGTGCGAGTGGGAAGTTAGCGAGCCGAAGTGCAATGGCAGCCATAGCCACAATCAGCATCACGAACACATCCATAGTATTAAAAGAGACCAAATAAACGCCGGTGATTGAGAAGAATAAAATCATCGGTAGAAGCACCGTTCTTGGAACCGCCAAAAGCTTTGAAATGTACGGAATCAACGGTAAGTTCAGGATCACAAGTACGATGTTGCCGAAGTACATGGAAATGATCACTGACCAGAACACATCTGGGTGTTCAACAAATAGGCGAGGGCCAGGTTGAATACCATAAGCGATCAGCGCACCGAGCATTATTGCTGTTGTACCAGAGCCCGGAATACCAAGCGTTAATAGCGGTACAAATGAACCACTAGATGCTGCATTGTTCGCAGACTCTGGCGCAACCAAACCACGTATACTGCCTTTACCGAACTCATCCTTTTTCTCTTTAGGTGCGAGGTTGCGCTCCATACCATAGCTTAAAAAAGCAGCAATGGTTGCCCCTGCGCCAGGAAGGACGCCAGTGAAGAAACCTAATATTGAAGAGCGAATTGAAACAGGCGCAACATCTTTGATTTCTTCCTTGGTCACTTTCATTGAGCCAATGTTGCTCAGCTTTTCTTGTTCTTCATCGCTGGTGTCTTTTGATGGTTTAAGGATGCCCATCAGTGTCTCACCCAGTGCGAATGTCGCCATTGCAAGCAACAAGAAGCTAAAGCCATCCATTAAATCCGTTAAACCGAAGGTAAAGCGTTCAACGCCTACGCCTTTATCGATTCCAACTGTAGATAGCATCAAACCAAGAATGGTCATCATCCACGCTTTGATTACCTGACCTTTCCCCGCAAAAGCCGCGACTGCTGATAACCCAAGTAGCATCAACGCAAAATAGTCCGACGATTGGAAGCTAAGGGAGACGCTAGCCAATGCTGGTGCGGCAACAAGCAACATAATGGCAGATAGCGTACCGCCAGTGAAAGACGAATAAGCTGCCAAAGCTAATGCTTTACCTGCCTGGCCTTTTTGAGCCATTGGGTAGCCGTCGAATGCTGTGACCACGGTTGAAGAACAACCCGGCGCGTTAATTAAAATCGACGATGTAGAACCACCAAATACCGCACCGTAATAAACACCCGCCATTAAAATAAGGCCAGAGGAGGGCTCTAGGCCATAAGTAATTGGGATCATCAAAGCAATGGCTGAGATCGGCCCAAGTCCAGGTAACATGCCGATAAATGTACCGACGAAGCAACCAACGATCACCATCATAATGTTCATTGGCATTACTGCGGTGGATAAACCTTGTAGAATTCCATCTAACATAATTCAGTCCTTTCTTTGACTACCAGATGGTGAAAATCAAACCCGGTTCGAGATAGATGTCCAAACCTTGAGTGAGTAATAAGTAGAACGCGATCACGAATGGAAACGACGCGCCAAACAGAACGGGTTTACGTCTTTCCCCGAGCAGATAAAAGCCAGCCAATAAAAAGAAGCTAGTAGCTATCACAAAACCTAAGTAAGTCAGGCCCACGCCGTAGAGCGCCATTAAAATTAAAAAGGCAATCAGTAACTTCCAATTGAAGGTCAGCACTGCGCCACTTTGTTTATCTGGTTGTCCTGTCACCAGCAATAGCAAAGAAAGGCCGACACCAACGTAAGTCAGGATGGTTGGCAGAGTACGTGCGGTGAATGGTTCATACTCATCACCTGGAAACAATGGAATCTGCGAGGTTTGATAACCGTAGCAAAGACAGAAGAGTAGAAAGATCATTGCGCCGACGCGGTCACGACAGAGCAAATACTCTTTGGTGAAAAAGTTGGTTGAACGAGGCATATTCAACTCCTAACAAAAGTAAAAAAGACCGCATATGGACGTCAATGAATAAACTAAACCATTAACAATTAAGCATTTCGCTGCTAGTCGATCCGCTTTGGGTATATAAACAAAGGAGTGTGCATGCCGATTGTCGACAATGTCCATATGCGGTGAAACTTAGAGTGCAAATACAATGGGGAAATACCAACCTACGTTATTCATTGAGGTTGGTATCTGAGGGACCCCAATTCGACTGTTACTTCAGGAAGCCTAACTCGCGCATTAAGTCACCCATCTGTTGCTCTTGATCTTCAAGAAACGCGAAGAATGCTTTATCCGCTTTATAGTTGTCGATCCAACCATTGCGGTCTCGAACGACTTGCCATTCGTCGGTGTTATACATTTTAGTAAATGCGGCATTCCATTCATCTAGCTTTTCTTGGCTTGTGCCTGGTGCTGCAAAGAATCCACGCCAGTTAGCAAAGACAGTTTCATTACCATATTCGGTGAGAGTTGGAATGTTAGGCGCAGCTTCTAAACGTTTTGGTGCTGTAATCGCTAACACTTTCACTTGCCCAGACTTAGACATTTCGAGTACTTCACCTAGCCCTGTAGAGAGCAGTTGTGTTTCGCCTGAAAGTAGGGCTGCCATGGCTTTTCCACCTGCATCATAGGCAATGTAACGAACTTTACGCGCATCAAAACCTTCACCTTTGAAAGCTGCTGCTATAACCAAATGATCCATAGAACCGCGAGCAGAGCCACCAGCAACCTTCACCTTACGTGGGTTTTCTTTAAAAGCTTTAACGACATCTTCCCAAGAGCTGTAAGGAGAATCGGCTGATGTAACAATGGCGCCATAATCGGCAACCGTTGCGGCAACAGGAGTCAAGTCGCGGAAAGATTGTGGGAAGATCCCACTGAGCGAGCGAACGACGATCGGTGTTGAGTTCACCATGAGTGTATCTTCTTGACGATCAGCCGTTTCAATCAAATGTGCGATTGCTTTGCCACCGCCACCACCAGATAGGTTTTGAAATGATACGGTTTCGACGATGTCTGACTTTACTAATACATCACCAGTACCTCGGGCGGTCATGTCCCAACCGCCACCGGCACCTCCAGGGATAAGAAAGTGCATTTTTTCAATATCTGCAGCAAGAGCGTTGAATGAAAATGAAGCTGCGATGATTGAAGCGGCGAGCGTTGGTTTGAGTACCTTTAACATGTTCACGTTCCTTATGTTAGCGACTCTATTTAGTTGAGCCTTATTGTTTTTGCTCAGTTGTCATGCCTTGTAAGCGTTAAAGCTGAACTTGGTGTAAAGGTTAATTAAGTGTTAAATATCTGTCTGTAAAAGAGATATAAAGAGAATATTGAGCATTTCGGTTATTTTGTTCATAAAGTTCACGGCGAGAAGTTGGTATTAGGTCACGCGGCTTTACGCTTTGGTAGGCCATAATAAAATGACGGAAATGTACGAGGAAAAGAGAATGAAAGGGACGTGTTTGTGCGGCGCAATTGAAGTCATCGCTGAGGTTAAAAATGAGGTTAGCCTGTGCCATTGCTCTATGTGTCGAAAATGGTCGAGTGGCGCACTTCATGCTGTGCATTGTGGTCCTAACGTAACGTTTAAGGGGGCCGAGCCAAAGCGTTATCAATCGTCTGACTGGGCGGTGAGAGGTTTTTGTGGCGAATGCGGCACAAACCTTTTCTATCATTTGTTGCCGACAGGTGAGTACATTCTTTCCGCTGGTTTGTTCGATAACCCAGATTTCAAACTCACTTTAGAGATTTTTACCGATGAAAAGCCAGCTTATTATGACCTCAATTCCGCTTCACAAAAGATGACTTCGCAACAAGTCTTTGATCAATTTGTACCTAAAGAATAGTTTTTTATCCGATTATTGTTCGACAGCTGAGCTTTTAGTTTTTAGATCATAAGCTTAAAGGTTTATAAGTTGTCGACAATGTGAACTCACCATTCTTTATTTCTGCTAAAAAAGGCACTTAACGGGCATTTTAGGCCCATTTAAATTACGACCTTAGTCTAAATTGTCGACAATTCACTTGATTGTCGACACTTTGATCGACTACTTTATATTCAGGTTAAGAAATTGTAGACATTTCGATGTCGGTAACAAGAGTATCTGAATATGAACTCTGAGTTGAAAGCTCGTTATAAAGTGCTGGGTTCTGAGAAAGAACACACCAAATCCGAAACGCTGACCGAAACACTGATTGAAGTCATTGTTAATGGCGATGTGAAGCCTGGCCATAAGATATCAGAGCCTGAGCTAGCAAAGAAATATCAAGTCAGTCGTGGGCCTTTGCGTGAAGCATTGATGCGCTTAGAGGGGCTAGGGCTCATCGAGCGAATTCCTCATGTTGGGGCTAGAGTGACCACTTTTTCTCCGGAAAAGCTGATAGAACTTTATGCCGTTCGAGAAGCATTGGAAGGCATGGCGGCAAGGTTAGCTGCGCGACACATTACGCAAGAAGAGCTCTTAAGCTTGGAAATGCTATTGTCGACACATTCCAAGCATATAGACCAAATGGAAGGCGCGTCTTACTTCCATCAACATGGTGACTTTGATTTTCACTATCGCATCATCCAAGCGAGCAGAAACAGTAAGTTAATATCTCTGCTGTGTGATGAACTCTATCACTTATTACGGATGTATCGTTACCAGTCGCCACGTGCGCAATCTCGCCCGAATGAGGCGCTCACCGAACACAAATTCATTTTGGAAGCCATTCGCAATCGCGATGAAGAGCTTGCAGAAATGTTGATGAGAAGACACATATCAGGAAGTCGAAAGCTCATCCAATCTCAAATTATACATACAGAAAGTTTAGACAAAGACTAGAAGGAATTCGTCATGAGCTTAACACCGGGAGCGAAATTCAGACTCGCCATTGAACAAAATAATCCACTACAAATTGTCGGCACTATAAACCCGTATTGCGCCATGATGGCAAAAAACTTGGGTCACCAAGCGATTTACTTGTCTGGTGGCGGTATCGCAAATGCTTCATACGGATTGCCGGATCTCGGTATCACAACATTAAACGACGTTTTGGTTGACGTTGACCGCATCACTAACGCATGTGATTTGCCTCTTTTGGTTGATATCGACACGGGTTTTGGCGGTGCATTTAACATTGCTCGCACGATCAAAGCGATGGAAAAAGCAGGCGCGGCAGCGGTGCACATGGAAGACCAAGTCGCACAGAAACGTTGTGGTCATCGTCCGAACAAAGCAATAGTCAGCCAGCAAGAGATGGTTGATCGTGTAAAAGCCGCGGTTGATGCACGCAATGATGAAAGTTTCGTGATTATGGCTCGTACTGACGCGTTAGCTGTTGAAGGCATGGACAGCGCAATCGAGCGCGCGATTGCGTGTGTGGAAGCTGGCGCAGACATGATCTTCCCAGAAGCGATGAACAAGCTGGACCAGTACCTTCAGTTTTCAAATGCGCTTGAGCAAGCGACCGGAAAGCACGTTCCTATTCTGGCGAATATTACAGAATTTGGCGCGACACCGCTGTATGGCTGCGATGAGCTAGCGAAAGCAAAAGTGGACATGGTGCTTTATCCATTAAGTGCGTTCCGTGCCATGAACAAAGCTGCTGAAACGGTCTACAAACATTTGCTAGAAGTGGGTAATCAGGAAGCACTGGTTGATTCGATGCAAACACGTAAAGAGTTGTATCAGCACCTGAATTACCACGACTACGAAGACAAACTTGACCAGTTATTCTCTGAAGGGAAATAGCGGGGGAAAAGCAAAAATAAACGGAAGCCCAAGAAAAAGATAATCGGAATTTATCTCATCTAATAACGTGAAATTCGTTTGGCTAAAAACACCCCAGAGAGGGAAAAGTCAGACAGAAAAGGAGTTCAAACAATGTCTCAAACTGCAGAAAAGAAAGCAGAATTAGGTGGCGCAGGCCTTCGTGGTCAAAGCGCAGGAAGCACAGCTTTATGTACTGTCGGAAAAACGGGAACTGGTTTAACTTATCGTGGATACGATATTACTGATCTTGCGAACAACGCACAGTTTGAAGAAGTGGCTCACCTTCTGTTACGCGGTCACTTGCCAAATCAACAAGAACTTGATGCGTACAAGACACACCTACTCAGCCTTAGAGGTTTGCCAGCCGAGCTAAAACAAGCTTTAGAGTTAATTCCTGCAAGCGCACACCCAATGGACGTAATGCGCACGGGTTGTTCTGTATTGGGTAACCTAGAGCAGGAAACGAGCTTTGAGGAGCAACTGAAAGCAACCGAACGTATGCTAGCCTTGTTCCCTGCCATCATCTGTTACTGGTACCGCTTTAGTCATGATGGAGTGCGTATCAACACCGAGGATCAGACTGAAGATTGCATCGGTGGTTACTTCTTGCGATTACTTACAGACAAAGCGCCATCTGCGCTGCACAAACAAGTGATGCATTGCTCGCTCATTCTTTATGCTGAACATGAGTTTAATGCTTCTACATTCGCAGCACGCGTTTGTGCATCAACGTTGTCAGACATCCATTCTTGTATCACGGCAGCAATCGGTACGCTTCGTGGACCACTTCACGGCGGTGCGAACGAAGCGGCGATGGAAATGATTGAAGATTGGCAAACGCCCGACGAGGCGGAAGCGAACATCATGAAAATGCTAGCCAATAAAGACAAGATCATGGGATTTGGTCATGCGATTTATCGTGAAAGTGACCCTCGCAACGCCTTAATAAAACGCTGGTCCAAAGAGCTATCGAAACAAGTTGGTGATACACATCTATATGCGGTTTCTGAGCGTGTTGAATCAGTGATGAAACGAGAGAAAGGTCTGTTCTGTAATGCGGACTTCTTCCATGCATCGGCTTACCACTTCATGGACATTCCAACCAAACTATTTACCCCAATCTTTGTGATGAGTCGTTTAACGGGCTGGGCTGCACACGTTTATGAACAGCGTGCCAATAACCGTATTATTCGCCCAAGTGCCGATTATACGGGCCCAGATCATCAAGAATGGGTGCCTATCGAGAATCGCTAGCGCGAAGGTCAACGAGGGCATTATATGCTTTGGTTGACCACCTCCTTCCTTTGTCATTCTCTCTAACAGAGGAAGGAGATCCTCTCATCACTGTGTTTCTGGAGCAATGGAAAACCTTGATGAAGGCAAGATGTAAAGACTGAATGGAAGCAAACCATGAACACAAATATTAATACTCAATATCGTAAGCCGCTTCCGGGAACTCAACTGGATTATTTTGATGCACGCGAAGCCGTCAATGCCATTTCTCCTGGAGCCTATGAAACACTCCCTTATACCTCTCGCGTGCTAGCTGAGCAACTGGTCCGCCGCTGTGACCCGAACACATTGACAGATAGCCTGAAACAGTTAATTGAACGCAAACGCGATCTTGATTTTCCTTGGTATCCAGCACGCGTTGTTTGTCATGACATTCTTGGTCAGACCGCTCTAGTCGATTTAGCGGGTCTGCGCGATGCCATTTCAGATCAGGGTGGTGATCCTGCAAAAGTGAACCCAGTGGTTGAGACACAATTGATCGTTGACCACTCTTTAGCGGTTGAACATGCGGGCTTTGACCCTGATGCTTTCGACAAAAACCGCGCGATTGAAGAGCGCCGTAATGAAGACCGATTCCACTTTATTGAGTGGTGTAAAACAGCGTTTGAAAACGTCAGCGTGATTCCAGCTGGGAATGGCATCATGCACCAAATCAACTTGGAAAAAATGTCTCCTGTGGTACAAGCAAAGCAGGGCATTGCCTACCCAGACACCTGTGTGGGTACGGACAGTCACACGCCTCACGTAGACGCTCTTGGTGTTATTGCGATAGGTGTCGGTGGTCTGGAAGCAGAAACCGTCATGCTTGGCCGACCATCAATGATGCGTCTACCAGATATTGTCGGTGTCAAACTGACGGGTAAACGTCAACCGGGCATTACCGCAACGGATATTGTCCTCGCGATTACTGAGTTTCTGCGTAATGAGCGTGTGGTATCTTCATATCTTGAATTCTTCGGAGAAGGCGCACGTGATCTAACGATCGGAGACCGCGCAACGATTTCAAACATGACACCAGAATACGGCGCAACAGCTGGCATGTTTTATATTGATGAGCAGACCATCAATTACTTGAAACTAACTGGTCGAGATGAAGAACAAGTTGCTCTCGTAGAAAATTACGCAAAACAAACCGGTCTTTGGGCAGACGATCTTGATAGCGCCGTTTACGAGCGCGTACTTGAGTTCGATTTATCATCAGTTAGCCGTAACTTGGCTGGTCCGTCAAACCCTCATCGTCGTTTACCAACTTCTGAGTTGGCACAGCGCGGTATTTCTGGAGCGTGGGAAGAGAAAGAAGGCGAGTTGCCAGATGGTGCAGTGATCATCGCTGCTATTACCTCATGTACGAATACCAGTAACCCAAGAAACGTGGTTGCTGCTGGCCTTGTCGCGAAGAAAGCCAACGAACTTGGTCTTGTACGTAAACCTTGGGTGAAATCGTCTTTTGCTCCGGGTTCTAAAGTTGCACGCTTGTATCTGGAAGAAGCGGGCTTATTACCAGAGCTAGAGAAGCTTGGCTTTGGCATTGTTGGTTACGCATGTACAACTTGTAACGGTATGAGTGGTGCGCTGGATCCAAAAATCCAACAAGAGATCATCGACCGTGATTTATATGCAACAGCGGTGCTTTCTGGTAACCGTAACTTTGATGGTCGAATCCATCCGTACGCCAAACAAGCTTTTTTGGCTTCACCACCATTGGTTGTCGCTTATGCGCTAGCGGGTACGATTCGTTTTGATATCGAGCGCGATGCATTGGGCACTGACCAACATGGCAAACCAATTTACTTAAATGATTTGTGGCCAAGCGATGAAGAGATCGATGCAGTTGTCGGTACTCATGTTAAACCTGAGCAGTTTAAGCAAGTTTACATTCAGATGTTTAAGCTGAATGATCAAGAGCAAAATCCCAACCCGCTGTACGACTGGCGTCCGATGAGTACCTATATCCGCCGACCACCGTACTGGGAAGGTGCGCTAGCGGGAGAAAGAACATTGTCTGGTATGCGTCCATTGGCGATTCTGGGCGACAACATCACCACTGATCACTTATCACCATCCAACGCGATTCTTGGAAGCAGCGCAGCAGGTGAATACTTAGCGAAAATGGGTGTGCCAGAAGAAGATTTCAACTCTTACGCGACTCACCGTGGTGACCACTTAACGGCGCAACGCGCGACCTTCGCTAATCCAAAGTTGTTCAATGAAATGGTGAAGGAAAACGGCGAAGTCGTGCAGGGATCTCTGGCGCGTGTAGAGCCAGAAGGGCAGGTGGTTCGTATGTGGGAAGCGATTGAAACCTACATGAATCGTAAACAACCATTGATCGTGGTGGCTGGCGCGGATTACGGTCAGGGGTCATCCCGTGACTGGGCAGCAAAAGGCGTTCGACTGGCAGGCGTAGAAGCCATTGTTGCTGAAGGATTTGAGCGTATTCACCGTACTAACTTGGTTGGCATGGGCGTACTACCACTGCAATTTAAGTCGGGCGTTAACCGCAATACGCTAGAGCTGGATGGTACGGAACTTTACGACGTGGTTGGAGAAATCAAGCCGGGCGCTGATTTAGCGCTGGTTATCACACGCACCAACGGCGATAAAGTCGATGTTCCGGTTACTTGTCGCTTAGATACCGCTGACGAAGTTCACGTGTACAACGCAGGCGGTGTTCTGCAGCGTTTCGCGCAAGATTTCTTGGCACAATAAGGAGTGCGTATGTCAAATAATACTCCGAATCAAACAAGCCAAATAAAAGTGCCCGCGACGTACATGCGTGGCGGCACGAGTAAAGGTGTCTTTTTCAACCTAGAGGATTTGCCTCAAGAAGCCCAAGTGGCTGGAGCCGCACGTGACAAACTGTTGTTACGCGTTATTGGCAGCCCTGATCCGTACGCGAAGCAAATTGATGGCATGGGGGGCGCGACGTCAAGCACCAGTAAAACAGTGATTGTTTCGCGCAGCAGCAGAGCCGATCACGATGTTGACTACTTATTTGGCCAAGTGTCGATCGACAAACCATTCGTCGATTGGAGCGGTAACTGCGGCAACTTGTCTGCCGCTGTCGGTCCTTTCGCCATTCATGCTGGTCTGATCCCACAAGATCGCATTCCAGAAAATGGCATTGTGACGGTGCGTGTTTGGCAGGTGAACATCAGCAAAACCATCTTGATTCACGTGCCAATCGTCAATGGTTTTGTCCAGGAAACTGGAGAGTTTGAGCTCGATGGCGTGACGTTTCCGGCTGCCGAGATTCAAGTCGATTTCGTTGACCCTTCTGATGGCGAAGGAAGTATGTTCCCTACGGGTAACTTAGTTGATGATTTAGTGGTGCCGGATGTGGGTACGTTCAACGCGACCTTTATTAACGCGGGCATACCAACCATTTTTATTGATGCTGAATCGATAGGATATCAGGGCACCGAGCTGCAAGACGATATCAACAACGATGACACAGCATTAGCGATGTTCGAATCCATCCGCGCATATGGCGCGTTAAAAATGGGCCTGATTTCTGATTTAGAAGAAGCTCAAACACGCCAACATACGCCGAAAATAGCGTTTGTTTCTAAACCGAAAAGTTACCTGTCTTCAAGTGGTAAAGCCGTTAATGAGTCGGATATTGATGTGCTCGTTCGCGCGCTGTCGATGGGCAAGCTACATCATGCAATGATGGGAACAGCAGCCGTTGCTATTGCTTCTGCTGCGTGTGTGCCCGGAACGTTAGTGAATTTAGCCGCTGGTGGCGGTGAAAAAGAGTCCGTGACTTTTGGTCACCCGTCAGGAACGTTAAAAGTTGGGGCACAAGCGAAGCAAACTGAGCAGGGCTGGGTGGTGCAAAAAGCCATTATGAGCCGAAGTGCGAGAATACTGATGGAGGGATTTGTGCGTGTACCCTTCTATGTCTTCGATTAAAAGAGACGATCTTTGGATTAAAAGAGCGATCTTTGAGTAGAACGAGAGCAACGTCAGGACATACTGGAGGAAGCAATATGTCTTCATACGAAAAAGAATACTTATGGGCGAAAAACGAACCGGAGAGTTTTTGGCGCGCTCAAGCGGAGAATATCGATTGGTTCGAATCTCCTAAAACTATCTTGAAATCTGATGAAAACGGCATAGAACGTTGGTTTCCAGATGGTGTAATGAATACGTGCTGGTTAGCATTGGATTACCATTGCGAGCAAGGACGCGGTGATAATACAGCACTCATTTATGACTCGCCAGTAACCGGCAATAAAACAACGTATACCTATAGTGACCTGCGTGACCAAGTGGCAAAAATTGCCGGCATGCTGTCTGCCCAAGGCGTTGAAAAAGGCGATCGAGTCGTTATTTACATGCCGATGATTCCAGAAGCCGCAATGGCGATGCTTGCCTGCGCGCGTTTGGGGGCGATTCATTCCGTAGTATTCGGTGGTTTTGCACCTAATGAGCTTGCTGTACGAATTGAAGATGCAGAGCCGAAAGTGATCATGACGGCGTCGTGCGGGATTGAGATCAACAAAGTCATTCCATACAAACCAATGGTAGACAAAGCCATTATGGACAGCCGTTGGAAGCCTGAGAAAGTGTTTGTTTTCCAACGTCCAGAGTGCGACGCTGAGCTAAACCAAGATAGAGACTTAGATTGGCAGCGAGAGTACAACCAAGCGCTGCCACATGGTTGTGTTCCGGTGTTAGCAACCGATCCGCTCTACATACTTTATACATCGGGTACGACAGGTAAGCCGAAAGGCGTTGTGCGTGATAACGGTGGTCATGCTGTCGCGATGAAGTACTCCATGAGCGCAATCTATAACATTCCTCAAGATGGCGTCTTTTGGGCGGCATCTGATGTGGGCTGGGTAGTAGGGCACTCTTACATTGTTTACGCTCCACTGATTCACGGTTGCACTACTATCCTATTCGAAGGCAAGCCTGTTCGAACACCGGATCCTGGCGCATTTTGGCGAGTGTGTGATGAATATAAAGTAGATGCGTTGTTCTCTGCACCAACGGCGTTTCGTGCGATTAAGAAAGAGGACCCGGAAGGTGAGCACTTAAAACAGTACGACTTGTCGAATCTGAAAACCATCTTTATGGCGGGAGAACGCCTCGACCCTCCGACACTGGAGTGGGTTCAGAGCAAAGCGGACAAGCCCGTTATTGACCACTGGTGGCAAACCGAGACGGGCTGGGCCATCGCGGGCAACCCGACAGGTGTCGAAATGATGCCAGTTAAAGCTGGTTCTTCGACGAAGCCCATTCCGGGTTATCAGGTCGAGATTCTGAATGAACTTGGAGAGGCTGTCGGGCCTAACCAACAAGGCTTTGTCGCATTAAAACGTCCGCTACCACCAAGCTGTCTGCCAACGGTTTGGCGTAATCATGACCGTTTTGAAACTGGTTATCTTAGCCAATTCCCAGGCTACTACGTGTCAGGTGATGGTGGCTATCTGGATGAAGACGGTTACCTGTTTATTATGGGACGTATTGATGACGTGATTAATGTCGCGGGACATCGATTGTCGACAGGTGAAATGGAAGAAATAGTAGGAGGCCACCCAGCGATTGCAGAATGTGCGGTGGTTGGTATCCACGATGATCTAAAAGGTCAGCTTCCACTTGGTTTTGTTGTACTGAAAGACGGCGTCAAAGTGGATGAACTAGACCTTGAAGGTGAGCTTGTTGGCAAAGTGCGTAGTGAGATAGGTGCAGTTGCTTGCTTCAAGCATGCGTTGGTTGTAGACCGTTTACCGAAAACACGTTCAGGTAAAATTTTGCGTCGAACTATACGTCAAATAGCTGATGGTGAAAAATACACCGTTCCCTCAACGATTGATGACCCAAGTAGCTTGAACGAAATTGAGCGAGTGCTACGACGCTGAGAAAAACTCAATTCTAACTAACCCCTGATCCTCGAACTCTGTTGGTTGGTTCTGCCTCTGTACGTTTATTAAGTGCAGGGGCCTTTTTGTTGTTCAAACAGTACAAACGTATCGTGAAAGCATTTGTGACTTGCCAATACGACGTTTTCCTCACAAACTACAGCCATTCCATTTTTAGTGACCCTTTGTATGACCACGTTTGCGATTAAACCTGCGTGTTTTAGCGACCTAGAGTTGCTCAACGATCTTATGTTCGAGCTTCATGATGAGCATCATCTTCAATCTCCTGAGCTTTTCAAAACGGCAGAGGAGATAGAACAAGAAAAAAGCATTGCTCGATATATTGACGACCCTGAGTGCCTTGTTTACGTAGCAAAACAAGGAGATGAAATTATTGGCTTTATCTCTGGTCACTTCTGTGAACTTATTTCTACCGTCAGCCAGCCAGTTATGATGGGAAGTGTGGATGAGCTCTATGTGCTGCCTGAATATCGAAAACAAGGTACGGCGCAGGCATTGATTAATAAAATTGAGTCAACGTTCTCTGATTACGGTGCAAAACAGATGTTTGTTGAAGTATGGCATTTTAACCAGGGCGCAATATCTTTGTATGAAAAACAAGGATTTGCACATCATATCCACTATTTAAGAAAACCGCTGAACGAATAATCGTATTTAACTTTAATATTGTGATTTAGGTTCTATCGAATTGAAATCATTCAGTTCGTCAATAGACTTTTCTCTATAAGTTGCTCGCAATGTTAACAAATTGATATGCACCCACATTGGTATCGGCGTTTTTGTCTGCTTGTTTATTAGTAGCACGAGGATCGTGCTTACAAAAACAAGAGGACAATATTTTGAAACTAACAAAATCGTTACTTGCTTTAGCCGTTTTGCCAATGTTCGCAAGTGCTGATGATTTGTCACAGACGCAAAATCATACTATCCAACCCCAGATCGTAGGCGGAGTAACTGCCGACCCACGTGACTGGAAATTCTACACCCAAATTGTTAGTCGTTATGGTAACCGATCATATTGTGGGGCCAGTTATATCGGGAATGGTTACGTCCTGACTGCTGCGCATTGTGTTGAGGGTGATTCTCCGAATCAGATAGCGGTTAAAATCGGTGGCGTTGTTTATAACGGTAGTGACGGTGTTCGTGCAAACGTCAGTGAGATCCATATGCACCCGGCATATCGCCGCGCGACGCTTTCTCATGATCTCGCGGTATTGAAGCTCGACTCTGTGCCTCAAGGTGTTTCTTCAGTTGAGATTGCGAATGGCAGTCTAACGCAATACGCGAGCATCGGAGATTGGCTTAGTGTTGCTGGCTTAGGGCGAACTTCTGAAGGAGGAAGCTCTCCGTCTCGATTGCAAGAGGTTGACGTCCCACTTGTGTCGGATATGACTTGCCGTCAAGCCGGTGGCAACTACACAACGGTTGGAGAAGTGTCATTCTGTGCGGGTATTCCTCAAGGTGGGATAGATTCTTGTCAGGGAGATAGTGGTGGTCCAATCGTCATTAATCGCAGTGGTGTAATTACTCAACTTGGTGTGGTCAGTTGGGGAATAGGTTGTGCTCGTCCTGGTATGTATGGGGTTTATAGCGATATCGCTGCTATGCGCAATTTTGTCGATGGTGTTATCGGAACAGCAACACCACCAAAAGAGAATGTTTCTGTTGGATACACCACCGAACAGACACTGGCATCATTTAATGTTGGGGAGTTACAGCAACATAGCTTTGTTATCCAGAATTCAGGGAGCACCACGTTCACTGTGGAAAATGTTCGCGCGTTTGCTTCGGGTGTTACTGATGCAGCTGTTATTGCCAATGATCAGTGCTCTCAGGCGACGTTAGCAATGAATGCAAGTTGTCGTGTTGATGTTGAATTTGGTGCTACTCAGAGCGGAGAAGCAAGAGTGGCTTTGAACTTCAACGTTGATAAGACCAGCACACAATACCAAGCGTTAGTATCCGCTCAAGCGAAAACGGTGACAACGCCTCCCACAGATAGCTGTACAACTGTATGGCAAGCCAGCTTAGTGTATCTCAAAGGAGATACGGTTACTTGGAATGGTAAAGTTTGGCAAGCGCAGTGGTGGACTCAAGGTGATAATCCAGCAGGCTCAGGGCCTTGGGGTGTTTGGCAAAAAGTAGGCGATGCGAATTGCAAGTCTAACTAACGATCGGGCCAGTGAATTTGATTCGTTGACCATGAGATAAGATTCATTCTTGGTTTCAACGATCAGTACATAGTTATTATAACTGGGGTTTATTGTTTGCGAATAATAAGCCCTTTTTTATTGTGTCAACTATGAGAACCCACAAAATGTGTATGACTTTGTCCTGACGTTATCTTTATATAACTGGCAGAATTGCGATCAACATTTTATGTTTTGTCTGATTTTTGTCAGGTTTGCATTAAATTATTCTCCAGTGAGCGTTGAGATCGGGTTTTACGCGATCAACTCAGTTTGGCATAACTCGTTACTTAATTTTTGTCGAAAAAGATAAGATTAACTGCCATGATTCATTGGTTATCATTATGTTTATTTAAGGTCATATTTTGTGTTGAGACAGCTGTTATTACTCATCCTTTGTTTTATTTTGTTACCTGTTTCACCGATCTCTACGGCTAAAGCCACTGCGAGCGAAGTTAAAGGAGCGCTCTGTATTGTTCGCGCTGATGACAAGTTAGTGCTAGTTCATGAAGTATTAACGGATAAGATTTCTCTACCTGGCGGAACCATTATTGATGGTGAGTCTCCACAAGTTGCTGCTCAACGAGAAACGTGGGAAGAAACCGGTATAGTGGTTACGGTTGGAGAGGAGCTTGGCAGAACGGACACTGCGGTTTTTTACGACTGTATATCAGACTCTGCCATTATCGCTTTTTCTATGAATAACTCTTTAGGTGGAAATGAACTGCCTATTTGGTTTGCCCCTCATTATGGAGTAGAAGTTGCGTCAGCGATGCTGCTTAGCCCATCTGAATTACCATCATCTTTGTATCGTTATCCTGAGCAATGGCCACAAGTCACTCAGTTTTTTGATCAAGCTACCAAGCAATCAGTATCTTATGTTACTCAGCTGATTGAATCCGCGCCTTCATTTCGTCAGGTTGAATTGGCGTGGCTGATAGATTTACAGAGTTGGGTTGGGGCGTTGTCAGAAACGAGTTACGAGGTAGCTAGTCAGATCTCGAAACTCGTTATAGATCTGACAGAACCAACGGTACTACTCTTTCTATTTCCTTTTGCCATGATGCGCTTTGGTAGCCGGTTTGTGTACCGACTCTTTTTCGCAATTAGTGCAACGTCGCTTATGGTGCTTGTCGCTCAACAAGGCTTTTCGCTACCGCGCCCACATGTCTATATACCAATGATGGAGTTAACGCACAGCTTTGGCTTTAGTTTTCCTAGCTTGCCTATCGCTGTGTGGTTTTGTGTGCTGACGTTCTTGTTTCATAGAACCCAGTATTTTGGTTTGAATGGAACAACGGCAGTCTTCGTGTTCATCACTCTTACTGTGGTATTAGGTAAGTTTTTCCTCGGCAGTGCCTTTATTTTAGATATGTTATTTGGCGCGCTGTTAGGCAGCTTGGTGGCTTGGCATGTTCTTCGACTGGAGACAAATCAAGATGTGAACGTTGATCAAGTTCTAAGCTCAAAAGGCGTCTGGTTCATTATGACTGCGGCAACATCGGTCATCTCCGTCATCTGGCCATTACCTGTGTTTGGTCGCTGGCTAGCAATTTTAATCACTGCATCAGCGTTGGTCATGACATTTAAAGAGTCGAAAGCACATTTAGATACTCGGCAGATGATCTTTGTGACGCTGGCATTGTTGCTTGTTGATCAACTCTATTTGTACTCGGCTAATATCGTATCGTTTAGCGGTTTGTGGTCATTAGTCTTGTCGACGTTACATTATCCATTATTAATGTTGTTATTTATGCTGCTTGCAAGAAAGCTGACTTGTGAAAACCAACCGAGCAAAACGTTGCTAGATTGATGGCTGTATTTGTTATCTATTAGTATTTGAGTAAAAACAAAGCCTTGCATTACAGCAAGGCTTTTACACGTTTAGTCTACGAACAACGCCGCTTGCCTATCTTGGACGGCTAGGGGTGTTAAACGTAAGAAGCTTAACGCAACAGACATGGCGGAAAGGGCTATGCATTGAGCACGAACTTTTCTATAGCTTTAGCGACACCGTGCTCATCATTACTTGCCGTAATGTAGTCAGCGATTTGCTTGGTTTCTTCCATTGCATTTGCCATCGCGATACCAAGGCCAGCGTATTTCAGCATGTGGTGGTCATTTTCTGCGTCACCTATACAGATAACTTCTTCAGGTTTAATTCCCAGATACTCGGCAATTGCGGCAACACCAATACCTTTGTTGCTCGCAGGGTTAAGAAACTCAAGGAAAAACGGAGCGCTTTGAACAACCGTAAACGCTTCGCGCATTTCAGCTGGCAGTGCTGCTATAACTTCTGTTAGTTTGCTTGGCTCTGCAACCATCATAGCTTTGATGATTGGATGATCGTCTTCTAGTGATTCGAAGTTCATCTCGGTGACATTTAAGCCATTTATCTTTGCTTCAATATCGGTGTAAGGGTTGTGTTCGTTGGTGATTAAACCATGAACTTGACTAAAAGCATGGACGTACGCACCTAGCTCTTCGGCTTTTCGCGCCACCAATTTTGCAGCTTTACCATCTATGATTTGCTGGTGGATGATGTCGTTTGTGCCTACGTTCTTGACCATCGAACCGTTGTAGTAAAGAACAAAATCTCGATCGGAATGGATATTCAGTTCGTCGAGCTTGTCTTGCATTCCTTCTAATGGGCGACCAGAAGCGAGAACGACAGTAACGCCTGCTTCTCGAGCTTTTGCGATCGCTTGTTTGTTTTCTTCAGAAATGGCTTTATCACTATTGAGTAGCGTGCCATCCATATCTAGTGCGATCAGTTTATACATCATTTCTTACCTTAAAGTTTTTTGGGAGCTGTCAGTGAATAAGGCTTGGTTTAACGTTAACCAGAAACCTATATTCATTACGCTATGAAACTACAAAATGGTCTATTTTAACAATTAATTTTTGGTTTAAATTGACCTAGACACGCGTGTCCATTATGGTCTTCGCCTCGAAATGTTATGAGTTGAGTGAGTTCTGCGTTGTATAAGCTAAATGAGATGTTTGAAACCATCCAAGGGGAAGGGGTTTTTACTGGAGTCCCTGCTGTTTTTGTTCGGCTTCAAGAGTGTCCGGTTGGTTGCTCATGGTGCGATACCAAACAAACGTGGTATGCAGATGAGAATGATCAACGTCAAATAGGCGATATTCTGGTGAAAACGGAAGATTCTCCGACGTGGTGTGTTGCATCTGCCGAGAACATCGTAGAGCAATATCAACAACAAGGCTTTAATGCTAAGCATATCGTGATTACTGGTGGAGAGCCTTGTATTTATGATCTGCGCCCTTTAACAAAGGCGTTTGAAGATATGGGGTGCCAATGCCAAATTGAAACCAGTGGCACATCAGAAGTGATTACTTCAGAAAATACGTGGGTGACAGTGTCACCAAAAGTAGCAATGAAAGGTAAATTACCAGTGCTTAATAGCGCATTAGAGCGGGCAAATGAGATTAAGCATCCAGTCGGCACCCAGAAAGACATCGACCACCTTGATGATCTTTTAGCAAATGCGAACGTAGCGGCTGAGACTATCATTGCACTACAACCAATTAGCCAGAAGCCTCGTGCTACGCAATTGTGTATTGATACGTGCATTGCCCGCAATTGGCGTTTGTCTGTTCAAACTCATAAATATTTGAGTATTGCTTAGACGAGAGACTCGTCATCATTCGAGGTAGCTTTTCTATCTAATTCCGGTTTCGCGAGTAATGCCGTTGGTAGCTTTGCTATCGAAACATTGTCGATATATCTAAACAATTTATAGCGTTGTAAAAGCTAAGCAGTGTTGGCTGTTGTGGTGTGGTGCTATCTTTGGTTCGACAATCGTTTCGCATTTAATTGATGCCACCAATCTGGCGGCATCAAAATGAAGCTCTGTTGGCTGGAGTTTCACGCTGAGATAAAACGTTTAGAAGCTAACGCAAAAGGTTTTATCCCAGCGCTATTACCGCTAACAAAGACTATTTGCTCGCTAAGTATTCTTCTAAGCCGCTTTGTCGCAGTAGGCACGCTGGGCATTCACCACAGCCTTTACCAACGATTCCGTTGTAACATGTTAAAGTATTGTTTTGGACAAACTCCAACATATTGTGCTTATCAGCTAGAGCCCAGGTCTCAGCTTTAGTAAGCCACATTAAAGGAGTCTTAATATTGAAGGCTTTATCCATACCTAAATTGCAAGAGAGATTTAGAGAGCGAATAAAGTTGTCTCGGCAGTCAGGGTAACCACTAAAGTCTGTTTCGCAAACTCCCGTAATGATGTCTTGAATGCCAAGCTGGTAAGCATGGATACATGCGTAAGTAAGAAAGAGAATGTTTCTCCCTGGAACGAATGTATTGGGTACGTTAGCGTCGCTTAAGTCATTAGATACCGGAATGTTGTCTCTTGTCAGCGAGCTTATCGCTAACTCATTAATTGATTTTACATCCAGGACTTTGTGGCTTTTGATGTTAAGTTGCTTACCTAATTCGATAGCGATATCTATTTCATCTGAATGACGCTGGCCATAATCAAACGTTATAGCATGAACTTCATCATATGTATTTAATGCATCGATTAAGCAGGTCGTAGAGTCCTGCCCACCGGAAAAAACCACAAGTGCTTTTGTTGTAGCCATGTTGAACCCTTAGTTATGCTCTTTGATTCTTTGGTATTGATACGTATTCTTAGGCGTTTAATCCCAATTACGTACTCGACTTGTTCGTGACGATTGCGTCCGCAATCAACTGGGCTGTGCTCTCAAGCACTCTTTGCTTGTCATCATTTGACAGCTTGTGGAGATTCACAGCAAGTTCAGCGGTGATTTCATCTTCACAAAAAAAATAGTTTAGAGGCACGTTTAGCTCATCTGCGATAAGTTTGAGCGTTTTTACGTCGGGAGTATGGCGCTCCCTTTCGTATTGATTCATCCTTGCACTTGCAGAACTATCATCCATGCCGATACGGATGCCCAGTGCTTTTTGGGACAGATTCGCTTGTTTACGCGCATGCTTAAGGCGGGCTGGGAGTGGGTTATTAAACAACACTTAAAGTTCATACGAAGGACTTGGATGACTAAGATTATCTTAGTTTTTCTGATTTGTGTATACTAAGTAATGCTTAGTTATTACCGAGGTCGCCAAGGCCGTGTCTGTATAACTAAAAAAAATTTCGTATCTTTAGGTTGATTAAGTGACGTTGAATCTACTTCTTCAAAAACTGCCGTATGAAGGAGCGGGAGGAGCGAGTAAGGGCACGAGAAACCGCAGCGATTTGTAGAGCAGAATTTGCTCTTCACATAAACGTAGTCGTCTAAGTTGAAGAGCAATATTGTTCTTGATGATCAACTATATACTTAAGTAAATAACTGTGTCGCACAATAGATCAGAGCTGCTGCTAAGCTCATATTGATGACTTTACCATATCTCTGGAATTGCGATTGAAGTAGCTTTCCTGCAACGGCCCAGACTACGTTGCTAAGAAGTGCGATCAAAGCAAGAATGAGGCTAGTCGCTAAGATCCAGTAGATATTCTGAGTGTGGGGCAGTACGAACGTAGAAATAGAGGTAATTCCATAAAGAATGATTTTCACATTAACGAACTGCAAACCGAAACCTGTTAAGAAACTGATACCTTTAGAATTATCCGATGAAGTTTTGATCTCACTCGTAGCAAGCCCCCAAGCCAACCAAACAATATAAGCTGCTCCAATCCATGTTAGCCAAGGTGTAATCACGGGCAAGAGGCTGATCATGTTATACGTGAAAGCGCCACAAAGTAGCATCAAAACAACATAGCCACAAAACATCCCCGCAATCACTTTTGTTGAGCGTTTTAGTCCATATTGCGTCGCGATGCTGAGCGATAAAATGTTGTTTGGCCCTGGTGTAATTGAAGTAATGATTACGTAAGTAAAAAATGCGGTGTAGATGGCGGTCATCTCTATCTCTCCTGTTTTTACTGCACTATACTTCGCTACAATTGATTAAAAAATTGAATAAATTAAAACTTAGACTTTTAATTTATTGAACTGTTGGTTGTGGAGTCTAGTCATGAATCTAAAACGCTTTCTTACTTTTAAAGCTATTGTTGAAGAAGGATCGTTTCTAAAAGCGTCACAGAAGCTTTATTGCACGCAATCAACCGTCACCTTTCAAATCAAGCAGTTGGAACAAGATCTGTCTCTGCAGCTGTTCGAAAAAATAGGGCGTAAGATGGTTTTGACTCAAGCAGGAGAAAAGATACTGCCTTACGTCTATGAACTGTCGCGAGTGATGGAAAATATTGAGGGAACAGCACAGCAAGAAAACTCGGAGCCGACCGGTGAATTGAGAGTGCTGGTTGCTGAGACTCAACTTGCTTATAAGATGGCTAATGTTTTAAAAGAGTTCAGGATCAGAGCGCCCAATGTCAGACTCTCTCTGCAATCACAAAATTGCTATCAGATTCGAGATGAGTTGATAGCGGATAAAGCTGATTTAGGTGTGTTTTATCGAGTAGGTAATGACGATACGCTCAAGGTCCACGAGTTTGAGCAGGAGCCACTGGTATTGGTTGCTTCACCGCTTTTAAAAGGGCTAGATTTAAAGAAGAGAGAGCAACATATTGATTTAGGGTTTATAAGCAATGGCTCTAAGTGCCTTTTTCGACAGATGTTTGAGAGCATTATTCAGGAGCGTGATATTAGCATCGACAACATGATCGAACTTAGCAGTATTAATACGATCAAAAATTGCGTTGAGAGTAATATTGGTATCTCTTATTTACCTCGTTTTACGGTTGAAAAAGAGTTGCAAGAGGGCAGTTTACAAGAGCTTGAGTTCACCGAATTTTCACAGATGATCAAGCCACTTTGTGCTTATCATGCTGGGAAGTGTGTGACGCCGGCGATGGAAGTCTTTATTGATTGTATGCGTAACGAGTATGAACGGTTTTCTACTCAGAGTCGGTGATCTTTAATATGTTCTATCTGACATAGTTTCGTTTTTACTCCTTTTTACTTTTTAAGTGGCTACTTCTAATTTATTGATTTTTATTGCTTTGTTGTGAATCCGACTGTTGTGGGATGATAAATGGGATCTGATGTGAAGAGCTATTTATTGACGGAAAGAGATAAGATATAAAAACGACGGCGTGTGATAACTAGATTAGATAAGGTTACATAATTAACAGTGTAATAAATGCCATTCTTTATGGATTATTTTCAACGAGACTTAATTGTTACGGTTCGTTATTATTAACTCGTTAACGCATCCATTGCTAGGAAGTTAACTTACGCATATTGTTTTTTTCATCATTTGCAGCAAATATAATTTGCTGCTTTTTTTTAGCCAAAAAAGTTCAAAGCTTGAACTACAAGCTCTGAACTCTTATTTATACTTAGTGATTTTCTACTTTAATAAGCAAAACACCGTTTAAAAGTATCGCGTAACCTAGTAACTCTAAGCTTTCTTCGACCAAGTTTTTCACGTCTCTATTGTATGAGTTCCCCATGAACTCGACCCAAAAATCACCATACCCTGCAAAGCGTGAGAATAAGAAAACAATAAAAAAGCCAATCGTTAATGTCGTGAAGCTAGAATGAGAAATGAAAAGTTTTACCTCATTTTTTATGTTAACTATGTTATTAAAACAAAAATAACAGACCGAGACTATTATAATCCAAGCAGGATACTTCCATGAACCGTGAGGGAAATACTGCTCTATGTGGTAGTCCATTTCTCTAACGAATATAACCATAAAAAATGAAGACATTATTACTAATATGTGTTTGAGTTCAAGATATTCCTTAGATTTATACAAACACATTAACGATGAAAAAAGCACAAATGCTATTTGATTCATTTCTATAAGAGAGTTCTCCGATGTGCTTTTGTCCATTTGTACGCTAAAATAAATCGTTGCTAACGTGTAAATAACCAAAAAAATAAGATATGATATTTTATATACTAACAAACTAGTGACCGAGGTGTGTTTTTCTTTAATATACATCGTAACTTGTATAGGTGATGGATTTGTTAGTATTATAAATCAAGAATGTTTTATATTTAGTGAATTAAGCGCCATTTAGAATGGAACTTAATTCACCTAACATTAAACTTCTATGAATCTTAAATTTTCCTGTTTTAAATTATTGATTTTATTTGATGTTTTATTTGATGTTTTATTTGCTGTTAATTTTGGTTAAATAGAATCACCTAGCTTTTATTGAAATGCTTTTCCCATATTGGTGGTATGCCAATTTCTTCTTGAACGATATCAATGAATGCCCTAACCAATGGTGATTGCTGACGGTGTGAGTACATGGCATAAATATCACCAAAATCTTGAGTTTCATATTCTGGTAAAAGTTGAACTAAATTAGAAGACTCTAGGTTGTTAGGGAGCATAAATTGACCTATAAGTGCTGCGCCCAGACCTGACTTTACGCTTTCAATTATTAGCTCAGCTTCATTTACCATGTATGACCCTGATATTGGGTATGTATCTAAACCATCTGATTTTGCTTTGTCGTAGAATTTAAGTTTATCGACAATAAAATTACCATTTGAATAAATAATAAAAGGTAGCTTAACTAACTCATCAGGCGTTTCTGGGTTACCATGTTTTTCAATTAAATTTCGAGAAGCAATGATTGCAGTCGTATTTTTTGCTAATTTTCTTGCTACCATTGATGAATCCCTCATAGGTCCGATTCGAAAAGCAATATCAAAATTACTTCTAATCACGTCTACATGAAGATCATCTAGCATTAGTTCAACACTTGCTTTTGGGTACTTATGTAAAAATTTATCTATCGAAGGTTGTAGATAGAGTTTTCCAAATAATGTTGAGCTTGAAATTCGTACTTTCCCTGAAGGCTCAGTCTGAAAGTTCTCCGCTATTTGTTGAGTATCATCAAGGAGTTGAGATATTTGGTCTGCTTTTTCTACTATTTGCTGGCCGACTTGTGTTAATGAAAGAGAGCGAGTCGTTCTGTTTAATAGCCTAACGCCTAAGTGCTCTTCTAACTGCTTGATGTGTTTAGACAAAACAGAGCGGTCGATATTCATCCCATCTGCTGCTTTTGCAAAAGATCCAGCTTTAGAGACTTCTAAAAGCAGGTGTAGTTTATTTGCTAAATCCACAATGTTTATCCAAGTTAGATATTAGCGTATTAGTTTCATGTATAACTACTGCTCTGTCTAGAAATTATTAATATACTTAATAACCAAAAGAAAAGGGAGCAATAGCTCCCTTTAGTATGAATTTAAATGAGTATTTATATTATGGTTATAGTGTTTGACGTTTTTTGTTTCGACTCACTAACATGTAAAAAACAGGTGTGAGTAGTAATCCAAATACCGTTACGCCTACCATACCCGAGAATACGGCAATACCCATTGCTTGTCGCATTTCCGCTCCGGCCCCTGTACCAATCATTAATGGAATAACACCAGCGGTAAATGCAATTGATGTCATTAGAATCGGTCGAAGACGTAAACGACATGCTTCCAAAATCGCTGATAAGGTATCTTGGCCATTGTCTTTAAGTTCTTTAGCGAACTCCACCATCAAGATGGCATTTTTACACGCTAGAGCCACAAGGACAATCAAAGCAATTTGTGTGAATATATTGTTGTCACCACCAATGAACCAAACACCTGCTAGTGCAGAAAAAATGGTCATAGGAACGATCAAAATGATAGCGAATGGTAGTTTTAAACTCTCGTACTGCGAAGCTAGCACCATGAAAACTAACAAAACAACAAGTGGGAATATATACACCATCGTGTTACCAGCCAAAATCTGCTGGTAGGTTACATCAGTCCATTCATAAACCATTCCCTCTGCTAGGTTTTGATCCAGTACTTCCTCAATAGCCGTTTGGGCTTGGTCAGAACTGTAACCAAAAGCAGGACTGCCGTTTAGTTCTGCACTAGGGTAGCCGTTATAGTGCATCACGCGGTCAGGCCCAATCGTGGGTATGATCTCCAGTACAGCGCCGAGAGGAACCATTTGTCCGGCAGCATTTCTTACTTTGTAGTTAAGTATTTGGTCAGGTTCGAGACGATAGTTCATGTCTGCCTGGGCATTCACTTTGTATGTTCTACCAAACATATTGAAGTCATTGACGTATAATGATCCTAAATAAACTTGAAGCGCATCAAAAACCTGCTCTAGAGGAACACCTTGCAGCATCGCTTGTTCACGATCTATTTGGATGTCCATCTGCGGCACTTGTATACGAAATGTGGAATATAATCCCATCAGCTCGGGTCTTGTTGATGCCTCACTTATTACCAAGTTCAATTGCTTGAAGAGCTCATCAAACCCCTTGTTCGCACGGTCTTCGATTTGAAGTTTAAAGCCGCCAGTAGAGCCAAGTCCTTGGATTGGTGGTGGTGGAAAAATCGCAACGAAGGCTTCATCAATGATTGAAAAGCTCTTATTCAAAGATGCAACAATCGCATTTGCTCCGAGAGTTGGATCATTTCGTTTATCGAAGTCCTCAAGCGTAACAAAAACGATGCCACTATTCGGACTGTTAGTAAAACCATTGACCGATAAGCCTGGGAAAGAAATGGTTTGTGCTACGCCAGGTGTTGCCAGCGCGAGGTTTTCCATTTCTTTAATAACGGACTCTGTTCTATCTAAACTTGCTGCATCTGGAAGTTGGGCGATCGCAACTAAATACTGCTTATCTTGTTGAGGAATGAATCCTCCAGGAACCGCTTTGAATAGAGAAACCGTTCCCCCGAGTAACGCAATGTATACCACCACAACAACAAGGCTAAAACGAATCAGCTTCTTGACCAGAGCTTGATATTGGTTCGAGCTATACTCAAAAATTCTATTGAATGGCGCAAAAACATACTTACCAAAAACCGCATCCAAGAGCTTGGTTAGCCGATCGGGTTTTGCGTTCTTATCTTGTAATAGCAGTGCTGATAAAGCAGGCGATAACGTCAACGAGTTAATTGCTGAAATAATCGTCGAGATCGTAATTGTTAGTGCGAACTGCTTATAAAACTGACCGGATAACCCTGTAATAAAGGTCGTCGGGATGAACACCGCACATAACACTAAAGCAATTGCAATAATTGGCCCGGTAACTTCGGTCATTGCTTGTTTCGTTGCTGCTAGTGGTGCAAGTCCATTATGGATGTTCCGTTCCACGTTTTCGACGACGACAATGGCGTCATCGACGACGATGCCTATGGCGAGAACAAGCCCAAACAACGAAAGCGTGTTAATCGATACTCCAAGCATTTGCATTACGGCGAACGTACCGATTAATGAAACAGGCACCGCAATGATAGGGATGATAGACGCGCGCCATGTTTGCAAAAACAAAATGACTACGACAACAACAAGTACAATTGCCTCTAGCAGAGTATGAACCACCGCGTCTATCGAACCACGAACAAAGACGGTCGGGTCGTAGGCTATTTCATATGAAACTCCAGCTGGAAAGGCTGTTTGTAAACGGTCCATGGTTGAACGAACCTGATTAGATAGCTCAATAGCATTAGCACCAGGGCGCTGGAATACGGGCATCGCCACCGCTGGTTTACCATTTAACAAGGCGCGCAGTGCATAAGAGTTTTGACCTAGCTCTACGCGTGCAACGTCTTTAAGACGTGTCAAAGCCCCTGTTTCGTCAACTTTTACTACAATGTCGTTGAATTCATCAATATTCTCCAAACGGCCCTTTACGTTCAACAAAACTTGGAATTGGTTTTCATTAGCGGCTGGTTGCGCACCTAATGAGCCTGCTGCCACCTGTTGGTTTTGAGATCGGACGGCTGAGACAACGTCCATTACGGTTAGATTTCTAGAAGCGAGCTCATCTGGATTTAACCACAAGCGCATTGAGTACTCATCACCACCGAAAAGGCGCACATCACCAACGCCTCCGAGCCGAGCTATCTCATCTTTCAAGTTTAAATTAGCGTAGTTAGCTAAATAACTGACTTCACGGCTAGAATCTGGAGAATATATATGCACAACCATAGTGAGATCAGGAGAGGCTTTTTCGGCAACAACTCCTAACCGTTGGACTGCTTCTGGTAATCGGGGCAAAGCTGTAGTGACGCGGTTTTGAATTTGAACCTGAGCTTTGTCCAAGTCCGTACCTAAAGCAAAGGTTACGGTCAATGTCATTCTGCCGTCACTGGTTGCCTGCGAAAACATATATAACATGTTTTCTGTACCATTAATTTCTTGCTCCAGAGGCGTAGCAACTGTTTCTGCGATTACTTTTGGGTTCGCACCAGGATAGTTTGCTGTAACTACCACTGTAGGAGGGACAACCTCTGGATATTCACTCACAGGCAACTGTAAAAGTGAAATTGCGCCTACTATTAATATCAATAGCGATAACATAGAGGCAAATATGGGTCTTTGAATAAAAAAGTGTGCAAATTTCATTCGGTTGTCTTCTTAGTCTTGAGCTAAACGTTTATTTGGCAACGATGTTGAGTTTGAAGCCATAATCAATGAAGTATTGCTAATATCTAGCGTGACATTTTTTGGTGTGATTTTGCTATTTGGGCCAACTTTTGCTGGGCCATTTACCGCAATAACTGAGTCGGCGTTCAAGCCATTCTCGATGGCACGAAATGTTCCGTAACGTTCGCCTAAGGTTACGATGCTGTATTGCAACGTATTCTCTTCATTGAGTGTTAATACAAAGCGGTTTTCTAGATCTGTGCCAATAGAACGCTCTGGAACGAGAACTCGTTCAACTGGTTTGGTTGTTGATATCTGAACTCGGCCAAACGATCCCACTTTTAAGTTTGATTTTGTTGCATCGAATACCGCTCGAACCTGCAAAGTACCGGTGTTTTCGTTGATGGAGTTGTCGACAAAGTCAACGCGTCCAAAAAACTCCTGCCCATTTTGTCCAGATAGTTCAAGACGAGTAGGTAAGTTAGAGTCGGCATTGATTGTCGAGAAGTAACGGTTCCAAGTTCGCTCATCGACATCAAAGTATGCATATACCTGATCGTTAGAGACAATGTTTGATATAACGCTTTGATTTGCGTTTACATTGTTTCCTTTAGTAATGAATGCTCTTGAAATAGTGCCGCTAATAGGGGCATATATCTTCGTAAACTCAAGATCTAACTTTGCGGATTCTAACTGAGCACGCAAAGCCATTAGTTCTGCAGAGCGTTGTTTTACTGCGGTATCTCGGGCCTCTGCTTGTTCCGCTGAGATGGCTTTTCGCTTAACAAGTTGAGCTGCCCTCTTTTGTTCGTTTGCTGCTTGCTCTAGCGCCGCTCGAGCACTCTTAACTTGCGCTTCAAGTCGTGAGACCTGAGCTTTGAAGGTTCGATCATCAAGAGTGACGAGTAAGTCGCCTTTGTTGACACTCTGTCCGTCTTTGAACTCTACCGTTTCAATAACTCCGGAAACGCGTGGCATTAAAGAAACTTTCTCTGGGGCTTGAAGCCTTGTTGTAAAGGTGAACCACGATTGAACGGGCTCATAGATGACTTTGGAGACGTCTATCGTAGGTAAGGGAGTATTAGGTTGTTTGGTTATCTCTTCGTCTGCACAAGCAGCTAAAACGGATAAAAGGCCAATGCCGAAAACTTTCTTTAACATTTGTCGCGCCCTAAATGATTCTGTTCATACTAAAAGGAACGGCATTGTATTCATTGTACCTATGGGTAAATAGGCCCTCAGCGAACATAGAGTAGTGATAAAAATGCACGATTAAATATTGGTCAAAATGCTCGCATTTTGGTTTGAAAAAGGTCAGTTTAGGGTTTTAAAGACGTGGAGTATTGTTAAATGTAATAAGCCATAATAGATAGGAATAACTAAACAGAAGCTAAAGATAGCGACGAAAATTAAAGCGTTTTTAATTCGTGCATTATTTGCAATTCACTGATGCAATTTGAACCATAAAAAATTGAAATTAATTTTGTAAAATCCATTTCCCATCACATAAAGAATAAAAACTAAATAAGGAATTGTGCAGTGGATCTCGCAAGCCAACTTGAATTACTACTGGATGTCTCTGAATACGGAACTTTTGCTAAAGCTGCTGACAGAAATCATATAGATCGTTCAGCTTTGTCAAAACAGATCAAAAAGCTAGAGGATGAATTGGGCTTACGGCTGTTAAACCGTTCCACACGTTCTCTATCCCTGACCAATGCAGGTGTTGAGATGGTGGCGCAAGCCAAGAAAGTAAGAGAGGTTCTAACCGAAACTCGTAGTATTGCTGCTACATTTCAGGATGAACCGAAGGGTAACTTGAAAATATCAAGCTCCACTTTCTTTGGCAGAGCATACTTAAATCAGGCAGTTAAAGAGTTTATAAAACAGTACCCAAACATTACTGTAGAGCTGCTGCTCGATGATAATCGAGTCGATGTTATCCACGAAGGTTTTGATGTTGTGTTTCGTATCGGACCAATCCGAGAGTCCAACATGATAGTACGTAAGTTGGCAAGCAATAATATGGCACTGGTTGCATCGAAGAGTTTTATTGACAAGTATGGAACCCCGAGCTCTCCAGAAGAGCTTATAAAAATGCCAGCAGTAATATACTCTAATGCTAACTTTAAGGCGGATAAGCTACGTATAGCGCCAAGCCAGTCATCAAGCGACGTTAGAACGTATAATATCAACGGGCAGTACTTCGTGAATGAAACTGAGTTAATGCTCGATGCCGTAAAATCTGATCTAGGGTATGCTTTAATTGGGCAGTTCTTTCTTCAGGAGAGTTTGAGTAAACAAGATCTTGTACAGTTGCTTCCTGATTATAATCTTCCCGCAATAGGGGAAATATATGCAATGTATACTCACCGAAATCAACAACCATTAGCCAAACTGTTCATTGATACTGTTCAAAAAATAATAGGGACACCTCCTGTTTGGATGGATTATCTCAACTAATATGAGTACTAGGACATAATGTTTTAGATTGAGGGCTTGTTTATATTTATCCATAGAATATGGTTGAATTTGCACTTTAAAAATAATTGCCACTGTTCATAATTTCACTCGATTCAAACAACACAAGTAGTGGTAATTAAATGAAAATGACAAGAACGTCGATCGCAATCGCTGCACTTTTTTCTGCAAGTGCTGCAAATTCAGCCATAGTTTATGAAGATCAAGAATCAGTATTAAATATTCATGGCCGAGCGCAAGGGATGTATTATTTCTCTGGTGATAAAAATGCTGACGGAGATAATAGCTACATTCGTGTAGGACTTTCAGGTGAGTCTAAAATAAATGAAGATCTTTATGCATTCGGCTTATATGAGTTGGAATTTAAGTCTAATCGCAGAGATGCTGATGGGATTGAAGATGATGAATTTGATATCCGAAAAGGCTATGTAGGAGTTGGTGCAGATTACGGAACAGTAAGTTATGGACGTCAATACGGTGCGGTCACTTTAGTATCTGACTACACGGATATTTTCCCTGAGTTTGGTAATGAAGCTGCTGGCGTAAGTGCGGATCTATATGGTACCGGTCGCTCCGATTCTGTATTTAAGCTAACGACAAGCTATGAAGGTTTGAATATTCATGTTAGCTATCAGGCTGAAAACGATGAAGTGTCAACAGATGCAGCCTCTTATGGTGCGGCGGCTGACTACAAGTTGCCATATGGCTTCAAAGTTGCGCTTGGTTACAACGAAGGTGAAGGGCAATCGGGTGCAGAAGATGCAGAGCTGCTAACGGGTGCTATTGCATTTGAATACGACAAGTTTTATGCCTCTGTTTTATACAGTGATGGTGAAAACTGGTCTAAAGATGGTTCTGAAAGTAATATTGATTACACCGGTATTGAAGCAGTTGCCACTTATGAAATAACAGATAAGCTTTGGGCACTTGTTGGCTATAACAATCTAGAGCGTGATGATGAAGACGTCGTCGATTACTACTCACTAGGTGCAGAGTACGATTTGACTTCTAATTTTAAAGCACTAGCAGAATACAGAATTACAGATGTAGACAATGAAGACGATATTCTTGCAATAGCTGCGAGATATTCATTCTAAAAAATTAATAAATATAAAAAGCCTGAAACTATTTTCAGGCTTTTTTATTTATCGGTGTAATTTTATAAGTGCTGATTTTCATCCATATATAATGGATTATGTTGATCGTTACTTGTTAAAGTGTTTTGGATATAATTGTTTTGTTAGCTAGTCCACTGCTAGTTTTCATTTTCATATTTTTTGAATGATGATTTTTTCTTTGGCAACAAGAAGTATCTTGTTGCCTTTTTTTATTTTCACGCTTTATGGTTAATTAAAACAAAAAGAGTTTTTTATATATTGCTATAAACGAGAAAAATATAACGACAATTGTCAATCTTAGGTGAGTTAATCTTCATAAAAAAGTGAACTCAATTTCAAGGGTCTTTTTCATTTAAGTGATGTGGAATCCATATGGCGAACCAAGCGAATGATAAAGCGCCAAACGACGAAATGTATCTCAATGAAGATTGGAAAAATTATTTTTCTGTAAACGATAGAGGTAGGGATTGATACTGTTTATGTAAGGAGAGAGCGATTTATGAAAAGCCGTCGTTTCAATATGATTAGACACCTTTACTTTCTTAAAATAGGAAGGGCTCTAAGAAAGTAAAGGTGCAGATGATTTTTAGTTTTTACCGCCGTCACTTGTTCTGAAGTGATAATCGAAGTTTATGATTGCACGATATTTAACTTCATCACGGTTAAGTGCGTATTCTTCAACTCTCACCTTACTATCATCGATTGCAATATCACGAGGGAAACCGCTTCCAATGATGTTTAGACGATTTCTAAGTTCATGTTTTGATAGCGTTTGGTATTCATCGACAAGATCAAACGCAGAGCTATAAGCGGCATCTTTTGTCGTAAAGTCATTGAGAACAACTTTGTTTGTAGAGTGTTCGACATGAATACCAGCAGTAGCAGATAAACTGAATAATAATAGTGATGAGAGCGTCATTAGTTTTTTCATATAGTCACCTTTTTATTTGTATTACAAAGTCAAGATGTCCAACGAATCCTTGTTAATATCTCTCGACAAAGGTGATAGTGCCATTATAGAAATGTGCTGTACATCACATTTGTGACCATTGACTATGGAAGAATTGTCAACAATAAAACTCAAGCACTTTTGACATTACGGTCAATGTGAAAAAGCGAATATCTGTATGGTTTCGTTAATAATTAAACCACTCTCGGAAACGCTGACTATTCAGTCAAAGCGTATGTTTCTTGTCGTTATAGTGACCTGCCTACAACTTAATCACTTAATGCATGCAATTCAATTGCAATGGCTTGGTATAGATTTTCATTCAGATCTTCCAGCTTAGTAACGATCCTACAAATTCTAGTGATTAAAAAGTCATTGTTTGTGGTTTTTTATTCTATTGTCGTGTATAAAAAAACTTTACAACAAATGATAAAGGAATATCCATGAAAAAGTTATTGTGTTTTGCTGCACTGGGGTTAGCTGTTTCGACGACGGTTAATGCAGACCCAATTTTAGACGACATCAAAAGTACAGGGGAGCTAAAAGTCTGCTTTGATTCTGGGTATATGCCTTTTGAAATGACAGCAAAAAATGGGCAGTACATCGGGTTTGATATCGATTTGGGTAAGCAAATGGCGCGTGCCATGGATGTTAAGTTTGTTCCGGTAAACACTTCATGGGATGGCATTATCCCAACACTGTTGACTGGTAAGTGTCACATGATTATGGGCGGGATGACTATCACACCTATGCGAAATACTCAGGTGAATTTCGCTGATCCCTATGTGGTTATTGGTCAATCCATTCTCGTAGATCTCAAACATGAAGGTAAAGTGTCTAGTTACCGAGATCTCAATAGTCCAGAATATGTTGTTGCAACTAAGCTTGGGACAACGGGTGAGCAAGCGGTAAAACGATACCTTCCGAAAGCTAAGATAAATCTATACGAAACTCAGTCTGAAGCGGTACTTGAGGTTGCCAACGGAAAGGTAGATGCGTTTGTTTATGACTTTCCTTACAACTCTATTTATGTGGCGGAAAACAAAGGGCAGTTAATGCACTTGGCTAAACCGTTTACTTACGAGCCTTTGGGTTGGGCTGTGCCGCAAGGAAATCCAGATACGCTTAACTTCTTAAACAACTATTTACGTCAAATTAAGGGCGATGGAACTTACGATCGCATTTACGATAAGTGGTTTAACGACGATAAATGGTTAAAGCAAGTTAAGTAATCATTTTGTTATTGTAGAGGAGCGGTTAGCTTCTGGCTCGGTTCATCGCCAACCAAACGGTTCGTGCTGTGAAGCTAACGCTTTTCTTTATTCAAATACCCAACCAACTTTAATCAAAGTCATTCTCGGAATCACATGCAAAATAACTTTAAATCCCTATTGTGGAACGCTGTTTTTGTTCTTGTTTTGCTATCAATTTGCGGTCTTGTCTATCTGTCAGGTAAGCGAATCGATTACAGCTGGAATTGGGAGCGTGTCCTTCCTTATATTGCCACTAACGCTGCTTCATCCATTACCGCGCCTGTCGATGGGAACATCATTCTCGACGAGAATAACCAACTGGCTCTGGAGAGTATTCATGGTGATATTGTTCTTGAACTAAGCCAATATAAGTCTGTCGACGTCTATGAAGGTGATCTTATTTTTGAAGGAGATACCTTAGCAACTATAAAAGAGTGGCGCTCTGGCCCAATTTTAGATGGTGTTGTGACGACCATTAAAATCTCACTCTGGTCACTTATCATTGCTCTAGCGTTGGGCTTAGTTGTCGGACTAATGCGTATATCCAGCAATCTGGCATTAAAAAAGCTGGCGCTTGTGTATGTCGAGGTCATTCGTGGAACGCCTCTTTTAGTACAGATTTTTATCGTTTACTTCTTTATTGGTACTGTGCTTGACCTTGAGCGTTTTACTGCGGGAGTGATAGCGCTCTCCGTGTTTACCGCCGCTTACGTCGCAGAAATTGTGCGGTCAGGAATCCAGTCAATCCCAAGAGGACAAATGGAAGCGGCGCGTTCACTAGGAATGAATTATCCCAAAGCGATGATTTATGTCATTTTACCTCAAGCGTTTAAGCAGACATTACCTCCCTTAGCCGGGCAGTTTATCAACCTGATAAAAGATTCCTCACTTGTCTCCGTGATTTCGATTACTGATCTGACAAAAGCGGGCAGGGAAGTCGTAAGTGGTAGTTTTGCCCCATTTGAAGTTTGGTTTACCGTTGCGGCCCTTTATTTGCTTCTAACTAGTACCTTATCTTGGGCAATACAAACGTTAGAAAAGAAATTGGCAGCAAGTGATTAATGGTGGAGTCATTAATGGAATACATTATTTCAGCAAAAACAATTAATAAAATTTACCCTAATGGCTGCCATGCGCTCAAGGACGTATCGGTAAATGTAGAAAAAGGGGAAGTGATTGTCATCGTAGGACCGTCAGGTTCTGGTAAGTCAACATTCTTACGGACGATTAATCAATTAGAGACAATAAATAGTGGGTCTATAATCGTAGATGGTATCGATATGTACCACAAATCTACGGATATCAATAAACTACGCGCTGATGTGGGCATGGTATTTCAAGGCTTCAACCTTTTTCCACATAAAACGGCGATAGAGAATGTCATGTTGGCACCTTTAAAGGTTTCTAAACGTGACCCTGAATCGGTGAAGAAAGAAGCAAAAGATTTGCTTTATAAAGTCGGTCTGTCGGAGAGAATGGATAATTATCCTAATCATTTATCAGGTGGACAGCAGCAGCGCGTCGCAATCGCTCGTGCGTTAGCAATGAAGCCCAACATTATGTTGTTTGATGAACCCACATCAGCACTAGACCCTGAAATGGTTGGAGAAGTTCTTGATGTGATGAAAGATTTGGCCAAGGACGGAATGACCATGGTCGTGGTTACTCATGAAATGGGTTTCGCAAAAGAGGTCGCTGATAGGGTGTTGTTTATGGAAGATGGTGAGCTTTTGGTTTCTGACTCTCCTGAGCGATTTTTTGATAACCCCACCAACCCTAGATTGCAGAAGTTTTTATCTAAAGTATTATAATAAAAAGAAAATTTGATTGAGGGCGAGTCCCTCAATCACTTCATGCACTATTGTGGCTCGTAACGTTCGCCTCGCCGAGAGACATAGATAATGGGATTTTTATGGCGATAACATTAGCTTGGTCCGAATGAAAGGTCTGGTAAATACTAGAGTGTTTAATCAGCCATTAAGTCTTTGTTCACTTTAAACATAACAATTTCATTTTGAATTGATAAAAATTGTGTTTGAATAGAGCTTATGGATGTTTGGCGGTATGGATGTCTAAATGAAGAAAGTAACAATTTTAGATGGTGGCATGGGGCGAGAGTTGAAACGTATTGGCGCCCCTTTTTCTCAGCCGCTTTGGAGTGCACAAGCGCTAATTGAATCACCACAATATGTAAAAATGGCCCATGAGAATTTCATAGACGCTGGCGCTGAGATTATCACTGTTAACAGTTATGCATGTGTTCCATTTCACTTAGGAGAGGAACTCTATGCGAAGCGAGGGATTGAGTTAGCAAAATCTGCAGCCAAAATTGCCAGAGATGTAGTCACCAGCTCTAACGATAGAGTGCTCGTTGCGGGGTCTCTTCCTCCTGTCATGGGGTCTTACAGGCCTGAATTATTCGAGCCGAAAAGGGCACTGGAAGTGGCTTCTGAGTTATTTGAAGCTCAAGATCAATATGTTGATATTTGGTTAGCTGAGACCGTGTCTAGCCTTGCTGAAGTTGAAGTTCTATCAATAATTTTAGCCAAAACATATAAGCCCAATTATCTTGCTTTCACCTTAATGGATGAGCCTAACTCTTTGCCTCGCCTTCGCTCAGGGGAATCTCTTAAAGTCGCGGTTAATACGCTGTTGAAAACAAATGTTTCAGGTATCTTTTTCAATTGCTCTATTCCTGAAGTTGTCGAGCAAGCGATCATAGATACACAAGCAGTATTGAGTGAGTCAGGTAGAGAATTGACGATAGGTGTTTTCGCAAATAGCTTTGCTCCGATAAAGCAAGCGCACCAAGCCAACGAGACCATTCAGGAAGTTCGTCATTTCTCTCCGACTGAATATCTTGAGTATGCTAAAAAGTGGCATGCGCAGGGAGCAAGCATTATTGGTGGTTGCTGTGGGATTGAACCACGTCATATTAAATTGCTAGCGACTTGGAGAGACACTCTCGAAAACGCCTAATTTTGGTGAAGCGCAGGGAAGTATGGCAAGAGGTTTTGTTTTTCATTCATCGTTATAGACAAAATAAAGGTCTTTCATATCTGGCAAAGTAACAAGATGCTTTAACTTGCTCATTACTTTGCCAGTTTGCCTCGAGATCTTTATTAATTATTTTTGGTTCAGATTAACGACAATCTTTCCAACTGTTCTCTGATTTCGCATGTCCAAGAGTGCGTTACCTACATCCTCTAAGCCGATGATCTTCAGTTTCGGTACTTCCAATTCTCCATTTTCTAATAGCTCAGACACTTCCTTTCCGGCATTAACGATACTTGCAAACCCTCTCTCGCCAAAGACATGACCAGAGCCCAAACTTATTTGGTGGAAGCCCAAGCCTTTTAAGAAGGCATCTGGATATTGAGAAGGGTCGACAGTCTTGACGAGCTCCACCATTTCGCCCTCAAAGGTTAACACCGAGGCTGCAATTCGGTCGTTATCACCGCCTACACAATCGAGTGCAACCTCAACGCCATGATTTCCGGTAATGTCCATTACTCGCTGAACTACATCTTCATGATGATAATCAATCATATGGGTTGCTCCTAACGAGGACAAATATGCGTGATTAGCTTCTGAACTAGTAGCAATGATCTGTTCAACACCAAATGTCTTTGCTAACTGAATAGCAAAGCTTCCAACGCCGCCAGCACCTCCGGCGATAAAAATGCTGCTTCGATTTGAAATATCGAGCTTGTCTACCAAAGCGCGATATGCGGTCCAGGCTGCGCAAGGTGTAGATGCTGCCACTTCAACCGGAACCTGAGGGTGCTTTATGAGCGTTCTTGAATCATGGATAGCAAATTCAGCGAATCCACCGTGATGGCGCCTCATGTTTCCGTGATACAACACTTTATCGCCAACCTTCCAATCAACGACCGCATCGCCTACAGAGACTATTTCTCCTGATACGTCTAACCCGCCAACAAAATTGTTATCCATGTTAGTGACCATGTCTGACCAATAATGAATTTTTGCATCGACAGGGTTCAAACCAACAGCGTTAACTTTAACCAATACATCAAATTGGGTTTCTAGTTTTGGTGTAGGTAATTCGGATAAAGAGAAAGTATCGTTATCTCGTTGGTAAGTTATCGCTCTCATAGGTTTTCCTTATTATTAAGAATGGTCGAAAGTCATACTAACTCAGAGGGTGCTGCTGAAATAATTATGGTTTTTTCTTATTTTGATAATTTTAGGTTACGTTTGATAAAAAGGATTCGAAATGCTCTGAAATTATCATCGACAACCAGTCTGCATAGCTAACGACATGTAACTTTATGATAAGTATTGACTAGTCTTATTATTCCATTTTCATGGAAATATTTTGTTGATCTTTTGCTTTGTGATTCTATAATTCTAAAAATATCGAAATGTAAGCTTATCTATCAGGTAAGCTTGTTAGCGAAAAATGACGAGGAGAGTAAATGTGAATACAGAAATTATAACAATGGCTAAAGAAGCGCTGGATATGTTTGCGTTTCTAGCAACCGAACTTATCATCTTATTTCTGGCAATTAGCTACATTGTCGGTGTGTTGCAAGATTTTCTAACGCCAGAAAAAATTCAATCTATTCTTAGCTCGAAAAAGGGTAAAGGTTACTTCATTGCTGCGTTGCTAGGCTCGATTACGCCTTTCTGTTCGTGTTCGACCATTCCTTTCTTAAAAGGCTTGTTGCGTGCAAGAGCCGGCTTTGGACCTATGATGGTATTCCTATTTGCAAGCCCGTTGCTTAACCCAGTGATTATTGGCTTGTTTGTGGTGACTTTTGGTTGGAAAGTTGCGGTATTTTACTTTGTTATCGCGATGTCAGTATCAGTGGTAGCAGGCTATGTACTTGAAAAACTAGGGTTTTAACGTTACGTCAAACCAGAAGCATATCAAGCGGTAGGTTCTGCTTCGTGCGGTACTTCTTGTGGCGATTCAAGCAAGAAAAAAGAAGAAGCGAGACCAGCATCAATCTGTGGTACCAGCGCCTGCAACGAACCTACGCCAGTTGCGGCGAAAACATCTTACTGTGGTGATGCACCAAAACCTGAACCTAAAGTGGAAGTGTCTTGCTGCTTATCAGACGGTAGTGCAACAGCGACAGTCGTGGAAGAGAAAGAGCCTAGCCGCTGGGTACGTATTTGGCAATCAACTTGGAAAGACTTTAAGCAAGTGTTCCCTTATCTCATGATGGGCATTGCGATTGGTTCATTTATCTATGGCTTCATCCCGACGGAGTTCATTGCGGAGTTCGCTGGTGAAGCGAAGTGGTACGCGATTCCGGTCGCAGCAATCATTGGTATTCCATTGTACATCCGTGCAGAGGCGGTCATTCCACTTAGCGCGGCACTAGTACAAAAAGGTATGGCTCTTGGATCTGTTATGGCGCTTATTATTGGTAGTGCTGGCGCAAGTCTTACAGAAGTGATTTTGTTGAAATCAATTTTTAAGAACCAAATGATCGCTGCCTTCCTAATCGTTATCTTAACGATGGCCATGGGAGCGGGTTACTTATATACGTGGGCTTTTTTATAAAAATAACCCTCGGGCGATTGCTCGAGGGCTCTGTTTTTGTCGCCATATAGGGAAAGGGAAGTTTCCTATACCGCGCAGGCTATAAAAAGATAAAGAGGTTACTCGTAAATACTATAGGAGAAATACTTGCTGGCGATGGTTTTATGCTTACCGCTCTGGATCAATTTTTGTATTCCGCTATCGAGTAATGCTTTTAATTCTTTGTCTTGTTTTCTCACTGCTACGCCAATGCCACGGCCGAACCACTTTTCCTCTGTAAACGCTGGTCCAGTAAAGTGATAGCCTTCACCTTGTGCAGTTTCAAGAAAACCAGCACTTAAACCGATTGAGCCGCCAAATACAGCATCTAACCGTCCATTGAGTAGATCAGTAAATGCCTCATCGAACGTACCATAACGACGAATATCAATATCTGGATACAAGGCCGAAAGGTACTTATCACCAATTGTGGCTCTTTGAACTCCAATAGATAAACGATTTAGGCTGCCGTCCACCATGTTGATTTCTCTATCATTTTTCATTACAAAACGAGTCGGTACTTTTGCATAAGGGACGGTGAAATCGACTTTCTTTTCTCGTTCTTCTGTAATTGTCATTGCAGCAATAATCGCATCGTTCTTGCGACTAAGGAGAGAAGGGATGATGCCATCCCAATCCATTTTTGAGATAACGCACTTTACTTCTAACTCTTTGCATAATGCGTTAGCGAGGTCGACTTCAAACCCTTCTAGCTTTCCCTCTTTTGTCGTCCAGCTAAATGGAGGGTAAGCCCCTTCAACAGTGAAGCGAATTTGTTTCCACTCTTTCGCATGGCTGAAAACTGAAAATAAGCTAATAAACAATACGACTATCCATTTCATAAACGTTTCCTTGTAACTATTTGGAAACCAATGTTTAACACAAAGTAAGCAAATATCAATGAAAGTGCATATATGTGTGACCTTTCGCCCGCATTGTGTGAGTGAAAGGTTTTACGTGTATTACAGCTTATCTTCAATAGTTACGAGGGGAACTCTCGTTGAGACAGCGTGAAGTGCAATGTTGTGAATCATTTCATCGACCGTGGTACAGCTATCGATTAAGATCGAAACATCATACTTGTCCGCAGATTTTGAGATAGCAGTATGTGTCACGCAGTTTTGTGTCATCATTCCACATACAAGTAACTCCGTTACATTTTTGCTTGCCAATACTTCTTCTAAACGTGTTCCTTCAAAGCTATCTGCGAAGTGCTTTACCACGATTTCGGAATTCGGTGCTAAAGCAAGAACTTCTGGGTGAATATTGGCACCGTCGCTGCCTTCATTGAAGAATGGGGCAATACCCATGGCAGGGTCGGCAATATGCTGAATATGAATCACAGGAATGTTTTGCTCATTGGCTTTAGTTATTGCTCTCTTAACATTGTCTAAAGTCGATTCTGTATTCCATAAAGGAAACTTTCCTTCCGGGAAATAGTCGTTTTGCAAATCAATTACAAGTAGGGCTTTTTGAGTCATTTTCTTTTCCTTTTATTGAGGATCATTGCGGTACGAATAATATAAAGACTTTTAGCCACCTTCTTTAGAGTCTAAAATGACACAAAAGAGTCAAAAAGCGACACTTGAAGATAAATGAAAATAGCACTCGTTAATTACCCAGATAGCTCGCAAGCCTCCGTATATGGTTTAAGCGAACTCTTCGAGATGGCAAACCGTGCGGCGGCTAAATTGGGCGTTGATGTGCACTTTGAAGTAGAGATATTGGATCACTGGTCAAACACGCACTTCGATGTGAAAACAGCGGTAATGATTCCGCCTAGCGGCACTGGTCAATATTACTTAGAACCAGAGCCAGAGCTACTCGACTGGTTAAATGTCCAATATAGTAAAGGTGCGATTTTAGCCTCCGCCTGCGCTGGTACTTTTATTCTTGCTCAAACCCAGTTGTTGACCAATAAGTCTTGTACAACACACTGGGGCTTGGCTCCTTCATTAGCTAGTCAGTTTCCCGATATCCACGTAAGACAAGAAGCCATCCTTATTAACGAAGGAACGATCATTACGGCTGGGGGTATGATGTCATGGGTGGATTTAGGTTTGGAGCTGGTTTCCTTATCTGCGTCACCGGCAGTAATGCGCCTGTTAGGCAAAATGTTGGTTATTGATACTGGTCCGAGAGAGCAACGCTTTTATCAGCAGTTTACTCCAAACTTCCAACATGGTGATGAGGTAATTGTTCAACTACAGCACTATATAAACGATCATTATCAAGGAAAACTGAGCAATAAAGAGCTTGCAGAGTTGAGTTGTTTAACAGAAAGGACATTGCAGCGACGCTTTAAAAAGGCGACAGGTTTCAATGTTAACCAATATATACAAAGCTTAAGAGTACAAAAAGCTTGTGATTTACTTGAGTCGACAACCCTAACATTTGACGCGATATCATTTAGAGTGGGTTACCAAGATGTGAGCGCGTTCAGGAAAATATTTAATAGGTTCGTAGGTTTAACACCGAAGTCGTTCAGATCTCGGTTCTGTTCATGAACGCCAGAAGTAAGATAATGTTGGTATTAAACATTTATAACTCAGAAGCAAACACGCATATTTTTACAAGCTAGCTTAGCGTGATGAAAAGGGATAACAAGCTAAGCCAACCGTAGCGATCTTCTAAGTATTGAGAACTTTTTAGGATGCTTAAAGTGTTCTCAAATTACAACGACTTGTATAGGCCGCTGTTAATCGAAAAGCTATGTGATTTCCAAAACCAGTTTCCCTGTATGTTGCTTGCGTGAAAATACTTCTTGCGCTTGACCTATCTGGTTTAAGGGAAATGACTCCGCGACTAAGGGGCGAATTGCGTTCTGTTCGATATAGTGAACCAAGTTACCGAATACTTCTGGTGCCAAAACGGTACAACCAAATAACGCTAGGTCTTTAAGGTAAAGAGTTCTTACATCCAACTCGACAATTGGACCGCCTATGGCGCCGGAAACAGCGTATCTTGATCCTGGTTTTAGTACCTGAAGAAATTGTGGCCACTGCTCTCCTGCGACCAAATCAATCACTACGTCAACGCTGTTTTCTCCGAGAGTCGCCGGCAAATTTGCATCGCGAGGGATAACTTGGTTTGCTCCTAATGCCGTGATCTGTTCCTTTTTTTCTGGGCTGGCGATAGCAATGACGTATGCTCCACGCGCCTTCGCCAGTTGGATTGCGGCAGAGCCAACACCACCGGATGCCCCTGAAATCAGTACGGTATCGCTCGCTGTGACATTAGAGCGGACAAGCATGTTCTCGGCAGTTGAATAAGAACAAGGGAAGGAGGCCAAGTCGATATCCGATAAACTACTCTTCACTGCATATGCATGTTTACTGTCAACAACAGTGAACTGAGCGAAGCCACCATCACATTCTGAACCGAAGTACCAAGGCGAGCTAAGTGCTTGACTGTTGAAGCGCGTAATACATGGTTCGATGAGCACGCGCTGGCCGACTCGTGATGGGCAGATATTCTCACCAACAGCGACGATGGTACCGCATACATCGGCACCTTGGATTCGAGGGAGAGATAGCGCGTCTCCTGACCAACTTGCACCCATGCTATTGGCGTCGTTTTTAGAATACCATGCTGTTCGGGTATTGATGTCGGTGTTATTGACCCCGGCGGCGGCAACTTGGATCAATACATCATCAGGCGAGGGGACTGGCACAGGTATATCATCGCGGTAACGAAGCATATCTGGCCCACCATGACCGATAAGTTGGACGCCTTTCATGACTTTCGGGATTGTGGTCATTGATTGTTCTCCTTCATTAGTTCTAGCAGAGTGTGTTCAGCGGATGCAAAGGCAGCGTGACCGAGAACCGGCCATGCGTTGGATAAACCTTCATGTAACAAGAAGAGTGTGGTTGCGAGGTCTTCTCGCTGACTTAGTTGGAGCATAAGCTGACGGACCGCCAATTTGTGTTGTTTTACTGCTTGATTAATCGATAGATTTTCTGGATAGGCTGCTAATGCATTGATGGACATGCAGCCATTCGGTGCAAACTCCTTCATCCAATCCTCGAGGCGAGTGAATAGGTGTAATACAGCCGGTGTTCCATTGGCAGGGGCGTCTTCGAGCAAAAAACTCAAATACCTTTGATGGCGATGCTCGAGAGCTGCAACAATCATCGCTTCCTTGGAGGGGTAGTATTTGTACAGGGTTCTCAGGCTGACTTCGCAGGCGTTTTTGAGTTGGGGTACGCTAGGCTCGGCGAAGCCATACTGACTGAATGCTTTTTCTAGGCTTGCTGCGATTTTTTCTTTCACTATTTGATACACCAGGTAGAACGTTTGTTTTACCTAAGGGTAGAATAAACTTTCTACCTCAGTCAATGGTGTATTTAAACTCTGTATTGAAAGCCCGACGTAATGCCGGGCTAATTTAAGTGATTTTTATAGATTCGGAACGTGAATCAGTGTGCCGTTGCGTGCTGCTCTCCACGCTTGTCTAGCATTCCGCTGAAACGGGTTAGTAGTAGAGCACCTAATACTACGATCGCGCCCATCCAAGGTGTGTGCATCAGCCCAGCATTGGCCACGATAAGGCCACCGCCCCAAGAACCCAGTGCAATACCTACGTTAAATGCAGCAATGTTGAGACCAGAAGCGACGTCGACTGCATCAGGTGAATATTTCTCTGCTAGCTTGACAACATAAACTTGAAGTCCTGGAACGTTACCAAAGGCAAAGGCACCCCAGACAAGAATGGTCACTACTGCAGAAATTGGATTAAATGCTGTGACACTAAACACGAGCAATACCACAATTAGGCCCGAGAAAATCGCTGTCAGAGCTTTGATTGGCCCCATAGAGTCGGCCATCTTTCCGCCCCAGATGTTGCCGAATGCGACTGATACACCATAAACCAACATAATTAGGCTGATAGCGCTAGAGCCAAACCCCGAAACTTCTTCCAAAATAGGAGCCAAGTAAGTGAAGGCTGTGAACGTACCACCGTAACCGAGCGCGGTGATTGCGTACACCAAAAGTAGACGAGGCTGAGTCAAGACTTTCACTTGCGATGACAGCTTGGTTGCTGGTGGTTGTTTCAGATTACTCGGCACTAGCAGAGCGCTTCCTATCAGTGCGATGATTCCAAGGATCGCGACGATTAGGAAGGTTGCCTGCCAACCAAATGTCTGGCCAATCCAGGTGCCAAGTGGCACGCCCGTCACTAGAGCTACGGTGAGACCGGTAAACATAATAGCAATTGCGCTAGCGGCTTTTTCTTTTGACACTAGGCCAGTGGCGATAGTCGAGCCGATCGAAAAGAACACACCGTGTGCAAGCCCGGTCAGTATCCTTGCTGTAACTAGTGTGTTGTATCCAGGTGCTTGCCAGGCTAACAGATTGCCAAGAACAAACAGTGCCATCACAGAAAGCAGAACGTACTTTCTTTTCCAGTTACCAGTCAGCGCTGTTAAAACGGGAGCACCAACCGCGACACCAAGTGCGTACAGGCTAACTAAAAGACCCGCTGAAGGTAATGATACGTTGAGGTCGGAGGCCATAGTCGGTATCAGACCGACAATTACAAACTCCGTGGTTCCAATAGCAAAGGCGCTAAGCGTCAATGCAAGTAAAGCTAAAGGCATAACAACTCTCTCTTATAATCATTGAATATGAATGGATAAACGAATAGCCCGTCTCCATGTCGTGTATTATTAAAGAGTTATTCGTTGCGAAAAATGGTGTTTATTACAAAATACTTTTGTTATAAGTGAAGGAAATGCGCAGTTAGGAAAGGGGATGAAATGTTAACCCGATCAGATGAATTAGAGATTCTTATGGCAGTTGTGGATAGTGGTGGATTTTCTTCCGCTGCTGATGCACTAGGTATCCAAGTCGCTAGGGTATCTCGTGCGGTTAGTAAAGTTGAATCACAGTTGGGGGTAACCTTGCTGAATCGCACGACACGCAGAGTGGAAGTTACTGAGGAAGGGCATCAGTTTGTTGAAGCGGTTCGCTTAGGTTTACTACAAATACAGCAAGCTGAAGAAGAGATCATCACACGAGGTGAATTACCCAAGGGGCGCTTAAGAGTTGATGCCGCTAGCCCATTTGTTTTACATCAACTCGTGCCGTTAATTCAGCCATTTAAAGAGGCTTATCCTGATATTCAACTCGATCTTACCTCTAATGAGGGTTTTGTGGATCTATTGGAAAAAAGAACCGATGTGGCAATACGTATTGGACGATTATCGGATTCAACACTGCATGCTAAACCTTTAGGAACAAGCCCACTATTTATCGTTGCCACGCCTGGTTATTTATCTAAACGAGGTTTCCCTGAAGCGGTGAGCGATTTGCGCAGTCATAACTTGATCGGTTTTTCTGGCGCTAAAGTGTTAAATCAGTGGCCATTACGAGGGTTTGAGATGATAGAGCCTGATATCCTATCCAGCAGTGGTGAAACGGTTAGACAGTTAGTGTTGGCAGGGAACGGCATTGCATGTTTATCTGGCTTTATGGTGAAAGATGATCTTGATTCTGGACGGTTAGTGGCATTGTTTGAATCGGAAAAAATCACAAATACTGGACGAGAACAGGTCAATGCTGTGTTCTACAAATCTTCTTCAGTCTCTAAACGTATTTCCGCGTTCATCGACTTTATTCAACCAAGACTTACTTTAAGATAACTCTATTATTGTTTTTTTAACAAAAGAGTTTTGTCTTTATTGCAGCTTTTATTTTTCCAAGTGCCAAGCCTAGCGTGCCACCCCTTAGTAAGGTGGCACATATTTTTATTTGATCTTAGTTAAAGCGTGGCAACACGTACTGAGCGATCTGTTCCATTGATTTCTCAATTGGTTGGCTATTACGACGGAAATGCAACCCGATGTGATTGACTCCTGCTTCTTGCATTTTTTCTAGCTCATCGCTCAAGCCATTGACTCCGGCCTGGATACCAAAATGATGCCGAACGACTGGTGCATTTGGGTTATCGACTAAATCAAGATGAATAAAGCTGGCGTAGGGTTTGTTTCCCGCTACGGAGCGCCAAAGTGCAACGCGGTGTTCATGATCATCAGGTGTGCCTGGGTAGGCGATCCAGCCGTCTAGGTTTTCTCCTATCCATCGTGGACTTTGCTGCGCTAACCCTGCGACATAGATAGGAATATCAGCAAACTCGGGTAATAACTGTAGATCGTTACCCAGTTTATCATTTTGCGTATCTTTCAAAATCTCTACACTTTCTCGAAAAGCTGAGCCACGGCTGTCAAAGTTGGCATTAAAAACGGGATATTCACTAGGGCGGTCTCCACTAGCCACACCGAGTATCAGGCGGTCACCACTTAACTCGTTGATGGTCGCAGCGGCTTTTTTCACTAGCCAAGGTTGTCTTAACGGTAATACTATCGCTGCTGTCCCTAGTAGAATGTTGTCGGTGCACGCAGAGAGATAGCCAAGATAACTGAACGGTTCATAAATTTGTGCCGCGTCTCCAAAGTTAGGGTCGTACAACGGGACATCTCTCACCCACGCTACGTTAAAGCCTAACTTATCGGCTAACATAATACGCTGTTTATGTGCACTCATGTCTGGTACGCCGAACGGTTTTCGTTGGAGCAGGCGTTTTTTCTGGCCTTCTTGGGTCCAGTCATTATCTAGGGGGAGCTCAACCCCGATGGTGAATCTGTTACTTAAATCTTTATGCATTATGAAGCCTGACTATTACTGTGAGTACTAGGAGGCAAGGTGCCTCCCTGATATTCAGGACACTATGAGATTTTTGTTGTGAGAAAAAGCGGCAAAAAGACAAAAGTGTTTTGCCACAAACAGCGGTGGTCTTTAAAGGAACTGGTGGTTCTCTACCTTGATTTCTTGCTTGATGAAGTCAATAAAAGAGCTAATCCGGCGTGAGGTGCTGGCATTTTTGTAATACACCGCATGAACGGGCTGTTCGACATTATGCGTGTGTTCACTAAGCACGCCCACTAAGCGACCAGCTTGTCGGTCAGAGTAGGTCATAAAGTCAGACAGGCAAGCTATCCCCGCACCATGTAAGGCTAAACATCTTAGCGTCTCGCCATTATCAGATCTTAGGCTACTCATAATACGCAGAAGTTTGTTCTTATCATCCATGATCGGCCATTCCTTAAGATACTCCGGCTTGTTGAATCCAAGTAGCTTGTGATTGAGTAACTGATCTATTGAGGTTGGAGTACCATGTTGTCTTAAATACTCTGGACTCGCGACGATTCGAATCCGACTTTTACCAAGAAATATCGCGCGCATGGTTGAGTTTTGTAGCTCACCGATACGAAAAGCAATATCGGTTTTTGTTCCCAAAAGACTAATATTTTCCTCATTGGAATTGAGATCGATTTCGACTTCTGGATACAAGCTCTGATATTTAGCAATGTGTGGCGTTAGTACGTGCAGTAAGAAGGGGGTAGCTGCGTTTATTCGTAGGAGGCCAGAAGGCTTATATTTCTGGCTTTTCAGTTGTGCTTCGGCATTCTCTACTGCTTCTACAATATGTCTGACTTTATCGAGGTATATCGTTCCTTCATTAGTAACATCTAACTTACGGGTTGTGCGATTTAACAAGGTCGTTTCGAGTTTGGCTTCTAGCCGAGATACCGATCGACTCACCGCCGAGACGGTCATCGATAACAGTTCAGCCGCAGAGCTGATTGAACCCGTATCGACCACGGCCATAAAGGTGCGCATTTCATCTAGAGTAGCTTTCATTGTTGAATATATTTCAAATTAGATTTGAGTATTGTTAACTTTACGGAAAGTTTCTTGCGGCGTAAAGTTTTGCTTCGAATCAACTATAAAATCGATAATTCAGGAGATTTAGATGAAAGTACCATCATTTGGCGTCGGCACGTTTCGTTTAGAGGGTGAAGTAGTTAAGGATTCAGTCCGTAATGCGTTAGAAGTGGGTTACCGCGTAATTGATACTGCACAGATTTACGGTAATGAGGCAGAAATCGGTGAAGTATTGACACAGTCCGGTATTGCACGTGATGAGCTATTCATTACGACCAAGATCTGGGTTGATAACATGAACACGGAACAACTCATTCCAAGTCTAAAAGAGAGCTTAGAAAAGCTAAATACAGATTATGTGGATTTGACCTTGATCCACTGGCCTGGCAATAACAATAACTTGAACGAATACATGGCTTCATTACTTGAAGCTAAATCGCAAGGGTTAACCCGTAATATTGGCGTATCCAACTTTAATATTGACTTGTTGCAACAAGCGATAGAAGTGGTCGGTAAAGAGAATATTGTTACTAACCAAATCGAGCTTAGCCCTTATTTGCAAAATCGTAAGTTGGTCAGCTTCATGCAGGAAAACGATATTCAGGTAACGTCTTACATGACCTTGGCATATGGGAAAGTACTTGGGGACCCAACTATTGCAGGTATTGCTGAGGACTATCAGGCCACGCCAGCTCAAGTCGCGCTTGCTTGGACTTTGTCAAAAGGTTACGCGGTGATCCCGTCTTCAACTAAACGAGAGAATTTGGCAAGTAACCTGAAAGCACTTGAACTTAATCTGAGTGAAGAGGCGATTGCTAAGATAGATGCGTTGGAAAGAAATGGCCGCGAAGTAAACCCTGAAGGGCTAGCGCCTGAGTGGGATGATTGAGTGAGTTTCACGGGAAATCATTGCCTAAATGACACCTCTGCAATCGCTGACTTCTTCAGCGTTTGACAGTAGTACAATACCATAGACGATAACGGCTCGCTTGTCTGACGATAGTGCGAGCTTTTATCTTTTTGGCCTATTGGTTTATTGTATTCTCCCGGCCTTCAATTTGGCCGGGAGACGTCATTTAGAGATCAGTTACCATTCGATTGTAGAGTCATCAAATACGCGGAAGCTTCCGGATTGCTCAAGTGTTAGCTGTTCTGCGACCGAAACAATGCCTGCAACACTTTCCTCGGCAGAAAAGGTTGCGTCCTCACCGCCCATATCGGTTTTTACCCAGCCGGGATGAACTGCGACAGTTTTTACTCCTCGCGATTCGAGATTGCGTGCTGCTGATACCAGAACCTGATTAAGCGCTGCTTTAGATGCTCGATAACTGTACATGTTACCTGAACTGTTATCGCTTAAACTCGCAACTCGGGTTGAGATTCCCACGATGGTTTTGTGCTGACTTTTCGCAACGTTGTCTTGTAGGGCTTGAATTAGCAGGGCAGGTGCGACGGTATTTATGTTTAGTACTTCTAGCCATTTTTTCTGGGTCATTTCGCCAAGCTTTGCACACTCTTCGCCTAATACACCTGCATTAAGAATTAAATGATCGAGCGGACGATCCGCTAATCGAGTGGCTAACTGATCGATATCTTGTTGGTTAGTGACGTCTAGAGCCATCAGTTGAAGTTGATTAGATTGGGTTACTAGTTCATTGAGCTGCTTAGCATTTTCTGGTGAACGACAAGTTGCGATAACTTGCCAACCTTTTCCAAGGTAGTGGCGGACAAATTGCAAGCCTAAGCCACGGTTAGCGCCAGTGATTAATACAGTAGACATCGCTTCTCCTACGTTGTTGAGTTGAACAACGACCATATTAGAGGCGACGTATAAGCATGTAATCAAAACAGTATAAAAATGGCCTAGGGTTCGACACTGTCAAATCTTAAAGTTTGAGAAAGATGCTGGCAAAGTGTTTTAGCCTAGTGACCGTCAGTTCGGAGGCAGCACCGCTGACACCTGCAACAGCAACGACCTTACCATCCAAGTAAAGGGGGATCGCTAAGCAATTGAGGTTTGGCTCTGCCTCTTCTAAATCGAGTGCGTAACCTGATAATACAACCTGATTAAGTTCAGTTTCTAACGTGGGGGATATTTGGCTTTCAAGGCGCAATGTTCGACGAAGCTCATCATCAAAACTAAGAAAAACTTTGCCGATCGCAGATGTTGTGAGTCCTTCTCGTTTCCCTCTCGGGCTGCGGATAGTAAGAGGGTTATCCTGCTCTATAGCATCGATATACAAGTACTCTTTAGCGCCACTTTGTACAGCGAGGTAAGCTGTGTTGTTAGTCATTTGGGCCATTTTTTTCAGCAATGGAACAAAATGTTGTCGGATAGCTTCGTTTTTTTGTTCAATCGGCTTAGACAGTTCATAGCATCTAAACCCTAGGCTGTAGCTATGGTTGTGTTTGGATACATATCCAAGAGAGTGTAGAGTCGCAAGTAACCCGTGAACAGTCGTCTTATTTAACTGGATCGCATTACTGATCGTCTGTAATGATAGGGGAGACTCACTCATCGAGAGCAACTCGAGGATTAGAAAACCTCGCTCTAGAGACTGAATGTTTTTTCTTGCCTTGGGCACAAAGACTCCTTGATGATGGTGTTGCATCTGAATGGCTTACTGATGCTTCCACCTATAACAAACCACTACGCTGGTGGTTTGCTTTTATTAGAGAATATACTCAGCACTTAAACTGATCGGCTCGTTGTATGCATCCACAAGGGAGTTTTTTCCTTGCTTCTTAGCATTGTATAACGCTTGGTCTAATATCGAATAGAGCTCATCAAAGTTGGTGAGTGGCATTGAGGTTGATAGATAGGCCAGACTCGCAGATATATTCAATTGATGGTTATTAAGCGAATGTACACTCTTTTCTGAAATTGTTTTATGCAGACTTTGTATTCTAAAGGGAACGTCAATCTCATCGACGTTTTTCAATAGCAAGATAAACTCTTCTCCACCTAAACGACCCAAGTACTCTCCCTTATTAAGTTTAGCTTTAAGCGCTTTGCATACCTGTTGTAGTACTAAGTCGCCAGTTGGATGACCATACTGATCATTAATCGCCTTAAAGTCATCTAGATCGATTAATGCTAGAGCGTAGCGGAAGTCTCCTTCCGCTTTGGAGGTTTGGCTTTTAATCGTCTCTATAATTGCCGCTCTGTTTAATGCACACGTTAAGCTGTCTATTTTGGCTTTTAAGCGTGTTTGTCGCTGAACCATCAATGCCAGAGCGAGGAGAACCAATAAACAGAAAACAACAAAATTATAAGTGCGTTGTTGGTCTGTGAGTTTTTCAAACTGGTACTGACTTAGAAGAGTTTCGTTGTTCAACTGCGCGACTTGTAGATCATATTCATACTCTTTTTTAGTGAGATCTAGCGCCTCTAACGCCTTGATATTACTCGCGTCTCGGTTCGTTAGTTCAATCGTCGAGTAGGCCTTGTGATGCTCCAGCGCCTTTTTGTAATCATTTTGAGCTTGGTATGCTTTTGAGAGGAGTAATTGGGCTTGCGCTTGCAATAAGGGCCTAGCGTTTTTTACCGCTAATCTTAACGCTATTGTACTGTGTTCAATCGATTTTTCGGGCGTATGGTTCTTTAAATATGCCAATCCAGCAGCCAAATGACCCTCTGTTTCAAGGTGCGTATTCTCATAAGTTTGGGCAATGTTTAATGCTCTTCCAATGTAATCTACCGCGGTATCCAATTGCCCAGAATCGGCCAAAGCAGCAGATAACCCTAAATAGGTCAACCCTTGCCCGTATGGGTAATGAAGTTGTTCGAGAATCGTTAATGCATTTTTGTAGTGGCTGATGGACTTATCGAGTTCTTTGGATTTTCTGTACATCGCTCCTAGACTATGTTCGACTTGCGCAACTTCAAGAGGTGTCCCTTCATCTTGGCGAACCAGTAAGGCTTGAATGAGATATTGCTCTGATTGTTCAAATTGCCCCAGCTCTGCAAGTAAATTGCCGACGTCATTGTAAATCCCTGAAGGATCGCTTTGCGTCGACATGTTGGCCATCAACTGTCGATACAAACTTAAGGCTTTTTCATAGTCACCGCGGTAATTGTAGTTATTTGCTACCACGCGCAAAGCAAGATCAACAGGGAAGTTTTCTTGATGCTTATGATTTAAGTGGCTCTCTAAGGATGAGCAATAAAAGTTTGCTTTGTGATAACGACCTTGTTGATTCAGCGTATAACAAAGTTGATAGTTCATCAGAGCCTTGCCTTCGGAATCGGATATTTTCTTCATTGTCTGTCGCAAAGAAGAAAAGCTATCTACTGAGGCCTCGTAACTACCATGCTTACGTTCATTTAAGGCAAGAATATATTCTGATTCTAATTGAGAAAAAGGGTTGTCTAAGACTTGACTGCTGCCGTAGTAAGGCTGATTTATGTTTGACATATATTCATAAATCAATCCACTTACGTAGAGCTTTTCGCTGTCCGATTTCGCTGTATGGTAGCGATCTTGAAGCATGCTCAATGCCGACTCAGGGTTGCTTCGTAGTGTGGTTTGGTAGACAGAGTGCCACTGTGTGATATTTTGGTTTGGTTCAATATCTTGAGTGTCGCTTGCATATACTGGAGTGAGCAAAAGTGACGCAAGCAAGGGATAGAGCACGCGCATGTTTAAACGAGCCTTTAATTTAAGGTGCCTTTAAAGTTGAGTTATCATAGCGCTTTTAACGCATCAGCGTTGTGATTAAGTTGGGTGTACTAAGAAAAAGAGTAGTAAAACTATGCACTTGGTCGAGATATTGAAAGAAGAGGCATAAAAAAGAAAGACCTCAACATAAAGTTGAGGTCAGAAATCTTTAATCAATGTAAAGCTTTGCTAGATCTTGAGGCTCCATTTCTTTGCCTTCTAACTGATCGTTCCAGTTAGTTCCAACAAGAACACCATCTTCAGCAAGAGTCAAAAGCCAATCTTCAACAAAGATATCTAATGGGATTTCTAGTACAGTAAAATCTGCCCATTCTTCAACATTATGTGCTTCTGCATCTTCTTTAGAAGACCAGAAAGGCATGACTTCGCTGTTTTCGAATTCAGTTGAATCGCAAGATAGCCAACCTTCTTCATTGCGTAAACCCCAAACCAATTGGTTTTCTTTCGTTTCTGCAACAAAAAGGTCAAGGTTCGCTTGGATATCTGATGTAAGTTTGCTCATTTCAAAACTCTCGTTGTTATGACGTGGCTAGAGTAACACTAAAGTGCCGATTCCTAAAGCATAATACGGTTGTCGAAATGAGTAAAAATAAAGGAGCCGAAGCTCCTTTTCTGAGGTTAAGTATTCACTCGTTTTTGTTTGCTTTGTGCTTGCAGAGCAAATAAAAACAGGTACTTTACCTTTCTGGAAGAGTTGTGAATATTGTCCACTCTCTTTTTATCTCGCCTTTGTAACCAACGACTGATGCGGTTACTCGACGATTTAAAGCATGGCTGACTTCATCGGTCCCTTGCTGTGCTAAGTGAGTGTCACCAAAACCAACAATGCGGACTCTACTCGGTTCGATGTCGTAGCTTAGTAGGGCTTCACGGACATTGCGTGCTCGTCTTTCAGAAAGATCTTGGTTATGCTTTGAACCACCAACTTTACTAGCATAGCCGTGCAGCTCTATCGAAGTAGTAGGGTACTCTTTTAAAAAGTCGGAAAGCTCTCGGACTTGTCTTCTGAAGACTGGATTGATCTCATCAGAGTCGTTAGCAAAAAGTATCCGCACTTGCATGTTATCTGATGCTTTAATGTATTCTCCACAACCGTCGTTGTCGACCTCTGAGCCTTCAGGTGTACCTGGGCACATATCTCGAGCATTGATGACACCATCGTTATCGTCATCTTGCAAATCTGCTATTTGTTCTGCATTTGGTACAGGACGATACTCATATTCGTCTTCAGCAACAACGTGTTGAGTGATGGCGAGCATACCCAATGCAAATAGAATCTTCACTGGTTTCATGATCAGTACTCCACCTTTTCATTCCATTCTGTAGGTACATCGACACGCAAGGCATTTAACAATTGGCCAGTCGCGTTCATAACGCGGTACTTGGCGTACTGCTCTGAGTATCGAGCATCCAAGTAGTTCTTTCTCGCTTCGAAAAGTTCGTTTTCAGTATTTAACAAGTCCAGCAGAGTGCGTTTTCCAATGCGATACTGCTTTTCGTAGGCGATGACAGTTTCAGAGGCCGAATCTACGTGATCCGCTAGGAACTCTTTTTGTTGAAGTGTTAAATCTAACGCACTCCAAGATAGACGAAGGCCTTCTTCTACTTGGCGGTATGCACGTTCTCTTAAGTCTTTTGCTTTATTTAGTTGGTAGGCAAAACTTTCAGCGTTGGCTACGTCACTACCACCGTTAAAGAGGTTGTAACGCATGCGCAACATCGCTGTTGTCTCTTCGCTGCTTCCTTCAATACCGCTTGCATCATCACGCCATGTTTGAGCCGCTTCTACCGATATCGTTGGGTAGTAAGCTCCCTTAGATTGCTTGTATTGGAACTTTGCAGAGTCCACATCAGCTACCGAGATTTTGATTACTGGGTGTGACTCGAATGCCAAGTCAATCGCTTCATCGATGGTGTAGGGAATAAAGTTTTGGTCCGCTCTTGGGAAAATCAATCCTTGTGGTGACTGTCCGACAAGGCGTGTAAAGGTGGTGTGGCTGTCATATAAGTTGTTCTGAGCTGCCACCAAGTTACCGTGAGCCTTTGCTAAACGAGCCTCTACCTGGGTTAGGTCTGCTGTAGAACCGATACCTGAGTTAACTCGCTTTTTAATGTCTTCATAGATCTTCTTATGCACTTTCAAGTTATTCTCGGAAAGTGTAAGAATTTCATAAGCTTTTACTGAGTCTAAATAAACTTTCGCGACCTCTAGAGCGGTGTCTTGGGCATCAGCTAGAAGTTGATAACGGACCGATTCAGCATCAGCTGCTGTTCGATCCATATCATTAAGTGTCGCTGAGCCATCCCATATTAGCTGGGTTAGTGTCACGGTGGCTTCTTTTCTTGTCAGGTCGGTTGAATCTCGCCCTGACTCTGCGGGTTTGATTCCTTCGTAACCGATACCGGCATCTAAGTCTACGGATGGGAGGTAAGCACCACCAGATGCTTCATTCACATACTGCTTGCTAACGAATTCATTGAACGCACTTTTGATGTCAGGATTGGTTTTTAATGTGTTTTCAACCGCTTGCTCTAGCGTTTGCCCAAACGCATGACTAGCGGTGAACATACCAATACAAAAGGCGTTGGCACGAGTCCACTTCACTGTGATTCTCCTAGATAATGGTAAAAATTCTCGAGGTGATAGGGCTTATAAGTGGAATACTTATAAGGGCGTCAATAATTTAGCGCACATTAACATTAATATGCGATGAAGTAACCTGTTGATTCGCTGTTCATTTGTTTCAATTTTGATAAATCAACCTACTAAATCTGCCTAAAACTTGAATTAAGATCTCAAATTAAAGATGGAGGTAATGGCTAGAAACGAGTGTCCAGATTTTAATAAAATAAAACACTTATGCATCTGGATTCTTATTGATGTATGACACATAATTACTTTATTGAGCATCAAATTGCTGTTATTGCACTATATATTCGGGCAATATATAGCAAATTAGTATTGTTAGTCAAAAACTTGACAGTTATTTAGGGTTAAGGTTTATATGGATCGTACAGCATTAGTGCCACTCGGTAATCAAGTCGTCGTAATAGGTTTGGATGGGCAGCTGAGAGTCCTTGCAGAAGGACAGCAGCCTCTACCAGGTGAAGTGATAGTGGCAATGACAGATGCTGCGCCTCAAGACCTGAAAATTCAGCTTGCTCAAGAGCAAGGTTTAAAAGATATTTCAGACGATGTAGCACAGATTATTAGTGCTATTGAGCAAGGTCAAGACCCTTCTGCTATTGATGAAGAACTCGCACCTGCAGCGGGTGAAAATAGTGGCTCCAGTTTGCAAAATAGTGCCACGATTGTACGAGATGGTACTGAAGTGCTAGCCTCAACAAACTTTGAAACTATTGGCCTAGAATCCCTCGGCTTATCTGAAACACAAGCGTTGACCTTAAATGACTTCTTCACAACAGGTATCGAGACAAGTGGGGATGGCTCAAGTAAGCCACTTACTAATTCTCCAGTGACATTAAGCGCTGTTGAGGAAGATAGCGATCCAATCACGATAACTACTGAAGAATTACTATCTAATGTCAATATTGATGATGCCGATACTCTTGTCATTACAAACGTCACTATTGAGAGTGGGAATGGCACCTTAATTGATAACAGCGATGGATCTTGGACTTACATTCCAGAGGCTGATGATGACACTGAAGTGTCATTCTCCTATGACATTATTGATAACGATGGCGGTGTTATTAATGGCACTGCTAACTTAGATATTACGCCTGTTAATGACGCGCCAATAGCAACTAATGATGCGATTCAAACTGACGAGGATTCCCAGGTTGTAATTGATGTGCTCGCTAACGACAGTGATATTGAAGGTGATGATTTAATCATTACCTCTGCTTCTGTACCAGAAGAGCAAGGTATCGTTGAGATTATCGATGGTAAGCTTGTTTTCACTCCGGCTGAAAATTTCAACGGTAATGCAACGATTAGCTACACCATCACAGATGGTGAGTTAGAGGATGAAGCTCAAGTTTCGGTAACAGTAAACTCAGTTAACGATGCGCCTATTGCCTCTAATGATACAACAATTACAGAGGAAGATAGCTCAGTAACGGTTGATGTCCTGCCAAACGACACCGATATTGATGGCGATACGCTGTCGATTGACTCGGCATCTGTGCCGAGTGACCAAGGGACAGTCGAGATTGTTGACGGCAAACTGGTGTTCACACCGGCTGAGAACTTCCATGGCGATGCTGAAATCACTTACACCGTCACCGATGGTGCGCTGACTGACCAAGCGACGGTCAACGTCACCGTGAATGCGGTGAACGACGCGCCTGTGGTTGAAAGCAGCATTGCAGACCAAGCCTTGGCGGAAGACTTTACGCCATACAGCATCGATCTGAATACGGCCTTCAGCGATGTGGATAACGTGGATGGCGAGCTGAGCTTCAGCGTTTCTGGCAACAACAACGTGTTGGTGTCGATTGAAAATGGCATCGCGACCATTAGCCCAACCGCAGACTGGAACGGCTCAGAAGCGTTGACCTTTACGGCTACCGATCCAAGCGGCGAGAGCGTTAGCCAAACGGTGAACTTCACGGTAGCGCCTGTGGCGGACATCGTGGCAGACAACGCGACGGTTGTGGAAGACACGCCAACCATCATTAAGGTTTTAGATAACGACACGTTCGAAGGCAACGACAAAGTGGTGTCGCTGGATAGCAATAACGGTCCAGCGAACGGCACGGTCTCGGTCAACCCTGACGGCAGTGTGACTTACACGCCAAACGACAACTATCACGGAACAGACAGCTTCACCTACATCGTTACCTCTGGTGGGGTATCCGAGTCCACCACAGTGAACATCGATGTGACGCCAGTGAATGACGCGCCAGTGGCGACCAATGACAATGCCGTTACTGACGAAGACACGCCAGTGACGATTGATGTCCTGCCAAACGACACCGACATTGATGGCGATACATTACGTATTGACTCGGCGTCTGTGCCGAGTGACCAAGGTACAGTTGAAATTGTTGACGGCAAGTTGGTGTTCACACCGGCTGAGAACTTCCATGGTGACGCTGAAATCACTTATACCGTGACCGATGGTTCACTGACTGACCAAGCGACGGTCAACGTCACCGTGAATGCGGTGAACGACACGCCTGTGGTTGAAAGCAGCATTGCAGACCAAACCTTGGCGGAAGACTTCACGCCATACAGCATCGATCTAAATACCGCTTTCAGTGATGTGGATAACGCCGATGGTGAGTTAACGTTTAGTGTCTCTGGCAACAGCAACATTCAAGTGGCGATCGTCAATGGCATTGCTACGTTCACTCCAACCGCAGACTGGAATGGCTCAGAAACCCTAACCTTTACCGCCACCGATCCAAGCGGTGAAAGCGTTAGCCAAACGGTGAACTTCACAGTTGCGCCTGTGGCAGATATTGAATCTGACCGCGCGACGGTTGTGGAAGACACACCAACCATCATCAAGGTTTTAGGTAACGACACGTTCGAAGGCGACGACAAAGCGGTGTCGCTGGATAGCAATAACGGTCCAGCCAACGGCACGGTCTCGGTCAACCCGGACGGCAGCGTGACCTACACGCCAAACGACAACTTCCACGGTACAGACAGCTTCACCTACATCGTCACGTCCGGTGGGGTATCAGAGTCCACCACGGTGAACGTCGATGTCACACCAGTCAACGATGCGCCAGTGGCAAAAGATGATACCGCTGTCACTGACGAAGACACGCCAGTGACAATTGATGTCCTGCCAAACGACACCGACATTGATGGCGATACGCTGTCTATCCAATCGGCTTCCGTACCTGAAACACAAGGTACAGTTGAGATCGTTGACGGCAAACTGGTGTTCACACCGGCCGAGAACTTCAATGGTGACGCCGAAATTACTTACACCGTCACCGATGGTGCACTGACAGACCAAGCGAAGGTGGCCGTTACCGTTAACCCAGTAAACGATGCGCCAACCATCAAGGTCGATGCTGTAGAAAGTATCACTGAAGACGCAGTGAGTACCGATACGGTAGTGGCAACGTTGGAAGTCGCTGATACCGATACGCCAGAAGAGCAATTAACCGTTTCTTTAGAAAACAACT
>NZ_JAKKCS010000013.1:0-136902 GCF_021728075.1 Vibrio sp. D54
ATGGTAGCAGAGTCCGTAGATATCTATAATCAAATGAGGCCTCATACGGCTTTAAAATACAAAACGCCCGATGAAGTACATCGAGCGTTTTAGTTAAAAAGTGTCAACCCATATCAGGACGGGTCAAGCTGTGTGAGGTAACCGTTTTCTAAGGTGTGTAGTATGTTGCTGCGCCAGGGCCTACTGGTAAACCAAATACGAATACCCATAGGTAGAACAGCACACTCCAACCTACAATGAAGCAGATTGAGTAAGGTAGCATGGTCGCGATCAGCGTACCGATACCTAAGTTCTTCATGTAACGAGTCGCTACGGCAAGAATCAAACCAAAGTAGCTCATCATTGGAGTAATGATGTTTGTCGTCGAGTCACCAATTCGGTAAGCAGCCTGAATCGTTTCCGGTGCATAACCAACAAGCATCAACATAGGAACAAAAATCGGAGCCGTTACTGCCCACTGTGCCGATGCCGAACCAATCATTAGGTTGATAAATCCACACATCAGGATGAAGGCAAAGAACAACATTGGGCCAGTTAAGCCAATTTCTTGCAGGAAGCTAGCGCCAGCAACCGCGAATACCTGACCGAAGTTAGTCCATTTAAAGAAAGCAACGAACTGAGCCGCAAAGAAAACTAATACAATGTACATGCCCATAGAAGACATAGATTTCGCCATTGCATCAATTACATCGCGATCCGTCTTCATCGTGCCAACAACTTTACCAAACACAAAGCCTGGAATAGCAAAGAACACAAAGATGAATGCCACGATACTTTTCAGGAATGGTGAACCTGCAATTGTACCTGCATCAGAACGTAGAATGCCGTCTTCTGGAACAACCGTCCAAGCAAGCAGCGCTGAAACAACCAGTACAGCAACACCTGCTAGTTTTAGGCCTTTCTTCTCAATGTCTGTTAAGCCACCCATTTTGTCGTTCGACAAATCTTCTGAGGCTTCTTCTTCACTGTATTTGCCAAGCTTTGGCTCAACAATTTTTTCAGTAACAAACGCACCTGTGATTGCAATGAAGAATGTCGACACAAACATGAAGTACCAGTTAACTTCAGGACCAACAGTGTAAGTTGGGTCGATCATTTGCGCCGCCGTTTCAGTAATGCCTGACAACAGCGGGTCAACCGTACCAATAAGTAGGTTTGCTGAGTAACCACCAGATACACCAGCGAACGCCGCAGCAAGACCGGCAAGTGGGTGACGACCTAAAGAATGGAACAGCATTGCAGCCAGTGGAATAAGTACCACATAGCCAAGCTCTGATGCCGTATTTGAAATGATACCCGCGAAAACGACCGTCACTGTTACCATGCGTTGTGATGCACCCATGACTAAGCCACGCATTGCTGCAGATAGCAAGCCTGAGTATTCAGCAATAGCAACACCCAACATCGCAACCAATACCGTACCCAAAGGTGCAAAGCCGACAAAGTTTTTCACTAGATTGGTAACGATTAGTTCAAGGCCATCAGCGTTAAGCAAGCTAACGACATGAATCATGCCATCCGCGGCACGACCTTTTGCACCCTCAGGACGAGGATCAACTACGGAAACTTCGAAGTATCCTGCAATACCCGACATCACCAGAATGGCTAAACAGAAAATGGCAAATAGTGTGATCGGGTGGGGTAATAAGTTCCCCAAATATTCGACAGTATCCAAAAAGCGCGTAAACAGCGGCTTCTTAGGCGAGTTTTGTTTAATTGAATCAGATGAACTCATCTGTTCCCTCCTTGTTTTTATTCCTATGCAAATGTGACAAAAATGTCAAAAAGCGTGCGAAGGGTACTTGAGTAGAAGGTCAAATAAAAGCCCTAAATGTTACAAACTGTGACGAACAGAGGCATTTATAACCAACATCGAATAAAAATGTAGATATTTCATCCATGTAAGATAATTAACTCAACATTATCAATTAAACAAAACCATAAGTTAGACATATGCAGGCTGATTACTTTTGCACAGCTTTGAATCTCGGGTTCGTTTTACAAATGACATAAAGACGCCCTCTCCGTTTTACAATCTGACAATCCGGATGACGACTTTTTGCACTTTTTAATGATTTTACTACCTTCATGATTTATTCCTTTTCGCTCTTAAATTGACCAAAACGACGGTTGAAGTTCGCAATGCGACCTTCGGTTTGTACAACGCGCTGTTTACCGGTGTAGTACGGGTGAGAAGCTGACGACACATCTAACGTAAAGTAAGGGTAAGTTTTGCCATCTTTCCATTCGATGGTTCTCTCCGTTTTCAACGTAGAACCAACGACAAAGTACTTATCTACACTGGTGTCGTGGAACACCACAGGACGATATTCAGGATGGATTCCTGGTTTCATAATACTTTTCCTTTCAATTAAATCGTTATGTTATAACATTTTAATTAATAATCATTATCAACAAGAAAAGCAAGAGAAATTTGTGATACTTTCATCTCAATGAATTCTTAAAGATGTCCACCATGTATTCCATCGAACCCATCGGCGTCATTGAGACACCGTACAAAGAAAAGTTTGCAGTTCCGCGCCAACCACGCTTAGTACCAGAGGCTAAAGCACGCGTAAAACTGTTAGGTGCAGCAAATAGCCCTGAAGCAGTGCGTGGGCTAGAACAGTTCTCTCACGTTTGGTTGTTGTTTCTATTTGATCAGAATCTGGAAGCTGGTTGGAAACCAACTGTACGTCCGCCACGATTAGGCGGCAATGAACGAATTGGTGTCTTTGCCTCGCGCTCGACTTTCCGTCCAAACGGAATCGGAATGTCAGCCGTTGAAGTGAAAGGAGTCACTAAGCAAGGCGATCAAATCTATCTTGATTTAGGCAGTGTAGATCTCGTGGATGGGACACCGATTGTGGATATTAAGCCTTATATTCCCTATTCGGATTCTATTTCGGAAGCACAAGGCGGATACGCAGACCAAGAACCAGAAAAGTCACAAGTCACCTTTTCTGCTCAAGCATTAGCAACGATAGAACATCGATCCGATACTGACTATGTAAGATCAGTCATTGAACAAGTTCTGGCACAAGATCCTCGCCCTGCATATAAGAAAAACAAGCCGGACGACAAAGAATATGCGGTAAATTTGTTCGACTTGAACGTAAAGTTCACAGCAACAAGCAACTTAATAACGGTTACCGCTATTGAAAGCTTTTGACAAACGCAATTGGCTGATATTATAGACGGCTAACAAATTTCCCTTTAGGGAACTCCCATACTCCTGCTTATTCAAGCTTGAGTATCTAACTTAAATAAACGGATAAATTTAATGCGTACCAGTAATTATCTTCTTTCTACTCTGAAGGAGACTCCAAACGACGCAGAAGTAGTGAGCCACCAGCTCATGCTACGTGCAGGTATGATCCGTAAGCTGGCTTCAGGTTTATACACCTGGCTACCTACTGGTCTACGTGTACTGCGTAAAGTCGAAAACATCGTTCGTCAAGAAATCGACAATGCAGGCGCAGTCGAAACTTTGATGCCCGTTGTTCAGCCGTTTGAACTATGGGAAGAGACAGGCCGCAGCGAAAAGATGGGTCCTGAGCTACTTCGCTTTACTGACCGTCATGTTCGTCCGTTTGTACTTAGCCCAACCGCTGAAGAAGTGATCACTAGCCTTGTTCGCAATGAAGTGAGCTCTTACAAACAGCTTCCGCTAAACCTGTACCAAATCCAAACCAAATTCCGTGACGAACGTCGTCCACGCTTCGGTGTAATGCGTTCACGTGAATTCTCAATGATGGATGCGTACAGCTTTGACATTGATAAAGACGGCCTACAAAAATCATACGACGCAATGCATGATGCTTACTGTAAAGCATTCGATCGCATGGGTCTGGATTACCGTCCTGTACTTGCAGATAGCGGTGCTATCGGTGGTAGCGGCTCTCAAGAGTTCCACGTACTGGCTGAAAGCGGCGAGGATATCATCGCATTCTCTAGCGAGTCAGATTACGCGGCAAACATTGAAAAAGCAGAAGCACTAGCTCCAGCCTCTGAGGCTGCGGCACCAACACAAGAAATGACGTTGGTTGATACGCCAAACGCGAAAACAATCGCTGAATTGGTTGAGCAGTTCGAACTACCAATTGAAAAAACAGTGAAAACACTGTTTGTGAAAGCATCTGACGAAGTTGATGCGCCAATCATCGCGCTTATTATTCGTGGTGATCATGAACTGAACGAAGTGAAAGCAGAAAACCTTCCTCAGGTTGCAGCTCCATTGGAAATGGCATCTGAAGAAGAAATTCGTGAGCTTATAGGTGCAGGCCCTGGTTCACTAGGCCCTGTTGGCCTTAAACTGCCGTTCATTGTTGACCGCAGCGTTGCGGTAATGAGCGACTTCGGTGCGGGCGCGAACATCGATGGCAAACACTACTTCGGTATTAACTGGGGTCGTGATGTAGAGCTTGGCCAAGTTGAAGACCTACGTAACGTTGTGGAAGGTGACCCAAGCCCATGTGGCAAGGGCATTATCCAGCTTAAGCGTGGTATCGAAGTTGGCCATATCTTCCAACTAGGTAACGCTTACTCCGCAGCGATGAACTGTGGTGTACTGGGTCCTGATGGTAAGAACGTCATCCTAGAAATGGGTTGTTACGGTATCGGTATCACTCGCGTAGTAGCGGCTGCTATTGAACAAAACCACGACAAATACGGCATCATCTGGCCAGATGCAATCGCACCATTCCAGGTAGCGATCGTTCCAATGAACATGCACAAGTCAGAAGAAGTGAAAGAAGCCGCTGAGAAATTGTACGCTGAGCTAACGGCAATGGGCATCGAAGTGCTATTTGACGACCGTAAAGAACGCCCAGGCGTAATGTTCTCTGACATGGAGCTTATTGGTGTACCGCATACAATTATTATCGGTGACCGCTCAATGAAAGAAGGCAACTTCGAATACAAGAACCGTGCTACTGGTGAGAAAACAGCAGTCGCAATGACTGACATTGTTGAGCACGTAAAAGCTCAACTAAAGTAAGCACTCGACGAGTTCGTATTTGAAGTAGTTTCAAATAGTTAAAAAGGGTTGGCTTCGGTCAGCCCTTTTTTATTACAGCTCAACATCCTCCCTCCACCTTTTTCGAACTATTCACTTTGTTAATCTTTGGTTCAGCTTCTTGCTATTAAACTGATTTCATCATCTAAAGGAGGTCAGTTATGGATTTAAAAAGTCTTCTAAACCAAGCACTCAAATCAGACTTACTTAAGCAAGGTGCAGATGCATTGGGCAAACAAACCAACAACATCAAATCCTCATCAAATTCAAGTAGCCTAAAAACGCTAGGAGCAGGTGCTGTAGGCGGAGGCCTCATCGGTATGCTGATGGGCTCAAAGAAAAGTAAAAAAATGACTAAAAAAGTAGGGTCAAGCGCATTAAAAGTCGGTGGCGCAGCTGCGCTTGGAGCCTTGGCCTACAAAGTGTATAACGACTGGCAAGCCAAGCAATCCGGTCAAGGTGTTCAAGAAACCTTTGACCCCGATGACAGTAAACACAGTGTCTTAATTTTAAAAGCAATGATTGGAGCTGCAAAAGCTGATGGTCACGTTGATGAAGAGGAAATGGCGCGCATTGAACAAGCTCTCGCGGATATGGGCGCAGATGAGCACGTTCGTCACCTCGTTCAGCAAGAGTTAAACAAACCGCTTGATCCTGCTGAAATTGCTAATCAGGCGACCTCTCCTCAACAAGCGTCAGAAATTTACCTAGCGTCTTTGATCGTCGCTGATGAACAAAACTTTATGGAAAAAGCGTATCTGCAAGAACTAGCAAAACAACTTCAACTTTCACCAGAAGTCACTCAGCAGTTAGAAGCACAAATGCAGTGATTAAATCTCGCTCAAGCAAACCTTCAACTTGAGCCAAAACAACTCTGTACTTTGAGTTTCAAATCCGCTGTGTGTATATTGAGATAAGTTATCATTTAGTGGAAAGAAAACATGCAAGTATACGGCTGTTGTGAACTGGTTCGTGAGCTTTATGCTCAGATTGGTAGTGGCGATCAAGCTTATATTCCCCAAGCAATTTCATGTGCAGTTAAAGCACTGAACGATGTTGCAGCGGATGAGTCCCTGCCTAAAGAAGTGCGTGAAAAAGCGGCATTTGCTGCGGCAAACCTACTGATTTCAGATTTTGAGGATAAGTAATGAATCTAGCGAACTTTGAATCCATGGATCCTGTCATGCTGATGAGCATTGTGAATATGAAGCTACGCGACGACTTCGGTGGTGACTTAGATAAACTGGTGGCTTTCTTCGATATCGAACGCACAGCACTGGAGACAAAACTGGCTTCTGCTGGTTTTGACTTTCTTCCAGAAGCAGGACAATTCCGTTAATCAACACCATTCTTGGCGGATAACCGAAACGAGAATAACCAATATCAAAAAGGGCTTGATGAGTTACCATCAAGCCCTTTTCTTTTATTCGATAGGCGTCTCGGTTAGCCAAATGAAGCCCAGATGACTGTCGCCACAAGAATTGGACATACGAACTTCACATACGCAGGCCATAACTTACCAAACCAACCTTGCGTAAACTCCGGGCAACCTTGCTCAAGTTCTTTGATTTTTGAGTTGCGATTCCATACCCAACCACCAAATAAGCAGAATAAGAGCGCAGCGGTTGGTTGTAGATATTGAGTAGCAACCGTCGCGACCATACCAAACAGAGCGCCAAAGTTATAAACAATCACCACACTGAACAAGGCAATGAGACCACCTAAAACCCAGCTCGTTGCGCTGCGCTTAGTATTGAAGCGCTCACTCACTAAAGCCACTGGACACTCTAACATTGAAATGGAGGACGTTAGCGCCGCAATCGTCAGTAATAAGAAGAACACAATAGAGAACAATTGACCAAGCAAACCTAAGCTATCAAACATCAATGGCAATACGGTAAATACCAACGTATCAGAGCTTAATAGAGAGCCATCTTCTGCATAGATCTGAACGCCCTTTTGCATTGCCACAAACATCGCTGGCATCACCACTAATCCTGCAATGAAAGCAACGGCAGTATCTACCATGGTCACGTTCATCGCCATCTTTGGTAGGTTCTCTTTCTTACTCAAGTAAGAGCCATAAATCAGCATTGAACAGCCACCGATCGTAAGCGAGAAGAAGCCCTGCCCCATTGCGGCAAGAATCAACTTGCGGTCCCATACCTTTTCGAAATCCGGTACCAAGTAATGCTTTAGCCCTTCCATCGCACCGTTTTGCGTCATGATGTAAGCAAACAGTAGAGCAAACAAAACAAACAATGCTGGCATCAAACGTGTGGACCACTTCTCAATACCTTGTTTTACGCCACCTTGTACGATGAGAATCGTCAGTACATAAAAAGTAATGGTTCCGAACAAGTTACGTTCAACACTAAAGCCCTTTAGCCATTGAGTTGCAGCTTCTAACCCCATTAGATCTGTGATTGCACCCAGTAAAAAGCAGATCAACCAACCACCAACAATTGAATAAAACGCTAAGACAGCGCTTGGTACGCTTAAACCAATCCAACCCACAATGCCGCCGAGCTTTTTACCGGTAGGGTTATCTGTGATTGCACGCATACTGTCTACAGGGTTGGCTTGACCATGGCGACCAATCGCCATTTCAACCACCAGCATCGGAAATGCGACGATAAGAATCATCACCAAATAAACTAACAGGAAAGCACCGCCACCATTACTGGCTGCTTGAGTTGGGAAGCCCCAAATATTGCCAAGGCCAACTGCGGCACCTGCGGCAGCTAAGATGAACCCGAGACGAGAGCCAAAATGCTCGCGAGGCTGAGAAGAGGTTTGCTGTGTCATACTACTCACACAAAAATATCATTGAACTAGCTAACTAGTACACTATAGCAATATTCACTATTCAACAAGAGCACCTCGGTTAAATCCTCGACAGTTGAAACAATTTGTAGTCATTCAGCTTGTAAATTTTAACGTACATCTCATATTCATCGCTCAAAAGCCTCGCGACTGTTGTTCGTTTTACGTGGCTGAATTTTACCACTCCTTCTGCCGTGAAGTGAGCCGAAAAATAATGAGCTCTGGTGTAAGGGACGAACTGTTCCTCGTGATACTGTGTCGAAAAGCAGAATATTGTGCTTCGCTTTTTCCCCCTAATGTCTATTTATCAGCTAGTTATTACTCTGTTCTCATTTATACCCATGATTCAAGGAGAGGAAAATGAAGGTCACCCTACTTCACGGAGCGATGATTGTAGCACTCAGCGCCAGCTACCAAGCTCAAGCCTATAACTGTCAAAGTCTACTCGACTGGGACAGCACTGCGACTTATACATCGGGCGCTTTAGTAAAAACGCAAGGAGCCGCTTATGAGGCTGCATATTGGACGCAAGGCAATGACCCCGTGACCAACTCAGGATCTTGGGAAGCATGGAAAGCGTTAGGGCAATGCGATGGTGGAAGCAACAACTTATCACCAACGGTGTCGTTCTCCTCTCCAATAAACAACGCACAAATTCCCGAAGGCAGTGCGATCACTTTGTTAGCCAACGCAGCAGACGAAGATGGCCAAATCACACAAGTTGAGTTTGTTGCAGGCAACCAAACGGTTGCTGTGGTAACTCAAGCACCATTCGAAGCTTCTTGGACCGCTATTGAAGGGATCTCGCAATTGACGGCAATTGCGACCGATAATGAGGGAGCCGTTAGCACCACGACGATTTCTATCCAAGTTCAACCACAAGTCGAATTACCGCCACCAAGCATTTCATTGACAAGCCCAGTAGGCACAGAAGTGCTTAATGTAGGCGATAACCTAACCGTAGCCGCTCAAGCTGACGATATTGATGGTGTGGTCACACAAGTTGAGTTCTTCGTAAACAATCAATCTGTCGCCATTGATACTAGCGCACCTTACGAATATCAATGGACCGCGAGTCCAGGTACATACTCGTTCAAAGCACAAGCGACTGATGATACAAACCTCGCAACGATGAGCCAAGAAGTAGCGCTGGTTATTAGTAATGCAGAAACCGGAACAGGCGGATGTGCAGATGCAGTACCTTATGTGGCAGGCACAAGTTATCAAGCTGGCGACCTGGTTTCTCACTTCAACCAAAAATATCGTTGTGATGTTGCTGGTTGGTGCTCCTCGGATGCGACATGGGCTTACGAGCCTGGTGAAGGGCTATACTGGCAAGATGCTTGGAGTGGCCTAGGTGCTTGTTCGACACCACCGCAAGTTACCATTACGGCACCAACGGATGGACAAGTCGTGCTCGCTGGCAGCAATAACGAAATCACGGCAAATGCAAGCGATGCTGATGGCACAGTCACGCAAGTTGAGTTTTTTGCGAACAACACTAGCTTAGGGGTCACCACTCAAGCACCATATTCCGTTACTTGGAACGCCACACTTATTGGCGCTAACCAGCTTAAAGCCGTCGCAACCGATAATGATAACAACACGTCAGAGTCCCTGGTTGGTGTGGAAGTCAGCGATAAAGATTTGGTCGTCTCTCTGGCTTCACCAAGCAGCGGTCAAACCGTCGGATTAGGCGAAAGTCTCGCATTAAGCGCCGATGCAACGTCTTTAACTTCAGGTATTAAGCAAGTTGACTTTATGGTCAACGGCGCCGTTGTCGCCACAGATACGACTGCACCTTACTCTGCGAACTGGACACCAGCCGCAATCGGACAGTTTAACGTAAGCGCTCAAGCCGTCGATCTTGCTGGAAGCACCGCATTATCTGACGCAGCAGCGGTGACAGTTGTAGAGCAGACAGAAAAACGTCATAAACTGATTGGTTACTGGCACAACTTCGTGAACGGTGCGGGTTGCCCAATCAGACTGGCAGACATGGCTGATGCTTGGGATGTGATTGATATTGCCTTTGCTGAAAATGATCGCAACAGTGATGGCACCGTGCACTTTAATCTATATTCAGGCGATATTTACAGCGATTGTCCAGCACTCGATCCAACACAATTCAAGCAGGACATGGCAGCGCTTCAAGCTAAAGGTAAGAAGTTTGTTCTCTCTCTTGGCGGCGCAGAAGGCACGATTACGCTGAATACCGACCAAGATGAAGCCAACTTTGTCTCTAGCCTAACAGGTCTTATCGCTGAGTGGGGCTTTGATGGTCTAGATGTGGATTTAGAGAGTGGATCTAACCTAGTGCACGGTTCACAAATTCAAGCTCGTCTTGGTCGTGCTTTGCTGCAAATTGAGCAAAACATGGGGGGCGATATGTACCTAACCATGGCACCTGAACACCCTTATGTTCAAGGCGGTTACGTCGCTTACAGCGGAATTTGGGGAGCGTACATTCCAGTGATCAACGATACTCGCAGCACGCTCGACTTGCTTCATGTTCAGCTATACAACAACGGCGGTCTACCAAACCCGTACCTACCAGGTTCTGCACCAGAAGGCTCTGTTGATATGATGGTCGCTCAATCTAAGATGCTTATCGAAGGTTTTGAACTAGCCGACGGCACTCAGTTTGCGCCATTGCGTGATGATCAAGTCGCGATCGGTTTACCTTCAGGCCCAAGCTCGGCAAACTCAGGTCAGGCTCCGACACAAAATATTCTTAGTGCGCTAGACTGTTTAACAAAAGGCACATCCTGTGGCACCGTTAAACCAGCGTTCAACTACCCGAATTATGCTGGCGTAATGACGTGGTCTATCAACTGGGATCAGCATGATGGTTTTAACTTCTCAAAACCTGTTGGTGATAAGTTAACTCAGATGAACGCGCAATAAGCGCCTTTAAGCCGGTTAGGTGCGTTTGGTCAAACCCTCGCAACTCGACCAAAAGATGGAACCACTGAAACGAAAAGAGAGCGCCACACGGCGCTCTCTTTCTTTGTATTTTTAGATGTTGTTTCTACGCGAAGCGATTCATCAAATGGTAAAGACTCGATAGTCTTTCAACTCAGGGATTTTCTTCAACAGATCGTCTTCTTGCCCTGCCATGTCATCCAGCGAATCGCACAAGTCTTCTGCTTGTTGCTCTACCTCTTTCGAATGCTCGGCTAAACGCTCTTCTACTTTCGCGCTGAGTTCAGCCATACTCTCTGATAATGCAGTGAGGTTTATCCCTCCCTCTTCCTTCATTTTTTTCGATAAAGCATCCAACGAACTGGCTAAAAACTCTTTATTGAAGATCTCTTGTGCTTTTGCAAAGTCTGTAGTCCACCCTTGTGTCATAGACTCAAAACTCTCCGCCGGCAGGATGAAATCACCATCTTTGTAGTAACGTGATTCAACATCAGCGAAAAAGTCCTTTACTGCGACTTTTACATTATCAAACGCGCCAGGTGCGTCTAGGCTTTCCGCGACATCATCGATGATGTCATTTGCAAGCGCTAAACCATCACTCGCCAACTGCTTTGCTTGTGGAATATACGCGTTCATTTTTTCGCGATAGTCTTCAATTGCCGCTTTTTGGTCGGCATTGAGTTCAATTAACTCACCTTTGATGAATAGATTGTTATCTTCATCCACGACAGCTTTATCACCTGTCGTTTGGCGAATTTCCAAGCTTTGCCCATCCATACGGACTTCATTATTGATGTCCACACGACACTGCGCTGCATAACCAGTAGCACTGACCATCAGCAATGAGAGTGTAAAAAGCTTTTTCATGTCATTCTCTTTTATTTAACATTACTCGTGTTAAACATAACACTGAGTGATACATGAGATGTCAGCAAACCGTCACGACTTCGTAACAAGTTGTTTTATCTCCTATTTTCACGTCAACCTCATCACCTTCTTCTTTTCCGAACAACGCTCGACCCAGAGGAGATTTAGCTGTTAAGACAAAGACTTCCTGAGCCTGATATTGAACAGTCAAACCACCAGAGCAAGGGCCTACAAAGAAGTGCTTTTCAAGCAAATTCTCATCTGCGAGAACGACGTAAGCACCTACACCAACAGGTGCATTCTTAAAGTCGCGAGTCACTAAAGAACGATATTGACGCAATTCCTCTTCACTATCTTGGATTCGCATGGCTTGTCCATGAGCAAGATACGCGGCTTCAAGTGCCAATGTATCGTACTTGTGCTCGGGAACAGTTTCTTCATCTGTCGCGGCATCGATAGCTCGTTGAGCCGATGCATGGGCAACTTGAAGTTTTTCTTCCAGATGTTGGATGATAATTGGGACTAAGTCAGCTTTGTTCATACTTTTAGGACGCGCGTTTAGTATTCGGGGTGTGTTAATGTAGCCAAGTTTACCATCAAAGAAAGGTTTCCCTATTATGCAAAGTGACTCGCTGCATCAAACACTTCAATCTGTATTTGGTTTTGACTCATTACGCCAAGGTCAGCAACCCGTTATTGAAGCCGTTATGAATGGTTACTCTGCTGCGGCAATCTTTCCTACAGGCTCGGGGAAGTCACTCTGTTATCAACTACCTGCAACCATATTACCCAACCTTACGTTGGTGATCTCTCCGTTGTTGGCGTTAATGAAGGATCAACTGAGCTTTTTACAAAGTAAAGGAATCGCGGCCGCTTCTATCGATAGCAGTCAAAGTAGAGAAGAAGCACAACAGGTCATGGCTGGCGTGAAGAATGGACAAATCAAAATCTTGATGATTTCTGTTGAGCGACTAAAAAATGAGCGTTTTCGTGAATTCATTCGCCAAGTACCGATTTCTTTGATGGTCATTGATGAAGCGCACTGTATTTCCGAATGGGGGCATAACTTTCGTCCAGACTATCTCAAACTACCGCAATATCAACGTGAACTGAACATCCCACAGTCTTTACTTCTCACCGCAACGGCAACGCCTGCAGTTATTGAAGACATGCAAAAAAAGTTCGATATTGCCAGTGAACATATTACCGTTACAGGCTTCTACCGCCCCAATCTGGATATCTCGGTGATCCCGTGTGAGGAAACAAAGAAACAAGAACAGCTCAGTGAGATCATCGTCTCTTCACCTAAGCTTCCGACCATCGTATACGTGACGCAACAGCAAACAGCAGAGCGAGTAGCAAAGTCATTAATCCATATTGGCATTAACGCTCACGCATACCACGCTGGCATGAAAAGCGACGTTCGTGAACAAATCCAACAGCAGTTCATGGATGGCCAAATTGACTGTATTGTTGCAACGATTGCATTTGGTATGGGGGTCGATAAATCTGATATTCGCCGCGTCATTCACTTCGACTTACCCAAATCAATCGAGAACTACGCACAAGAGATTGGACGTGCAGGTAGGGACGGGCAACGCTCTGAGTGCATTCTGCTAGGCAATACGTCCGGATTAACGGTGTTGGAGAATTTTGTTTATGGTGACACACCAGAATTTACGTCAATTAACTATGTAGTCGAGCAAGCGAAAGAACATGCTCCACAATGGGAGGTAGTGCCACTGCGTTTGTCGCGTGAAAGTAATATCCGCCAATTGCCACTCAAAACCTTGTTGGTTTATTTGGAGCTACATAACGTCATTGAAGCAAAGTACAGTTACTTTGCGGAATATCGGTTTAAGTTTTTGCACGATCAGCAATTTATTGTGAATCAATTTCAAGGCGAGCGACGTCAATTTGTGGAGGCTATTTTTTCCTGCTCACAAAAAGCCAAAGTGTGGTGCCAAGTTGATCTAGAAGCGCTATGGATGAACTATCAATCGGAACGCAGCCGAGTTGTCGCAGCGCTCGACTATTTTCACCAGAACGGCTGGATAGAACTAGAGAGCAAACAACTGACGGACGTGTACTCAGTTATGCCAACCAAACAGAGCTCGGATGTTTTAATCCAACAACTGTATGAACTGTTCCAATCCAAAGAAAGCAAAGATATCGAAAGAATCCACACCATGCTGCACTTGTTCCAGTCCGAGCACTGTTTGAGCTCACAATTGGCGAACTACTTTGCGGATCACGATGCACCAAAGCAATGTGGTCACTGCTCCGTGTGTCGTGGTCACGTCGCCACATTCACAGCACCAGAACCTGAAGATATTGAACAATCTCAAGTATCGATATGGGCGCAGGAGTTTATTCAGCTTTCCCCATCGGCCATCAGTAATGATTCCGTTGCTCGCTTCTTGTGCGGAATCAGCACTCCTTTGATTAGCCAGCTAAAAGCCTCAAAGCTAGCAGGTTATGGTGCAATGGCAAACGTAAGTTTTGAGCAGGTATTAACGCAGGTAGAAACGGTAAGGGCCTAAAAAAAGCTCAATTGACGCGCTTGGTCTTCGGGCTTGAGCATCACGTTCAAGCCTAAAAGGCGAATTTCCCGTCCATTTTGGCGTTTAAGAATATCTCTTAGCAAGATCTTGAAGTCCTCAAGCTCTAATTGCGGATGGATGTGCTCAATTGTTGTCAGTTGAAAGTCGGCAAATTTGACTTTAATACCTTGTTTAATAATCGACTTATCTGGGCTTGCACGCTCTAAACGTTTCTCGAGTTCAGGATAAAGTTTCTCCTCAATCACTTGCCAACATTCATCATAGGTTGCGATGTTCTGGCTGAATGTCCTTTCCACACCGACGGACTTTCTCTCGCGCTCAACAACGACTTCTCGATTATCAATTCCATGGCTTCGCTGCCATAAGGAGGCACCTTGACGACCAAACTGCCTCAACAACTCTCGATAGTCACTGTTTTTAATGTCCTCACATCGATAAAAACCGGCTTGGTGGAGCTTCTCAAGACTCACCTTCCCCACGCCAGGAATATTCTCTAACGGAAGACTATCGATAACCTCTTGGACTTTCTCCGGCGGAATCACAAACTGACCGTTGGGCTTGTTCATGTCTGACGCGACCTTGGCAAGAAACTTAATCGGAGCAATGCCCGCCGATGCCGTCAACCCAAGTTCACTCCAGATATCGCGGCGAATTGACTCTGCGATCAACGTTGCGGAGCCACGGCAAGCTGTCGAGTCCGTGACATCGAGGTATGCTTCATCCAATGAGAGAGGTTCAATGATAGGCGTATAACGCTCAAAAATAGCACGAATCTGCTGAGAGACTTGCTTGTATACATGCATTCTACCGGGCACAACCAACAAATGAGGACAGAGTTGCAGCGCGCGCGCCGTTGACATTGCACTGCGAACACCATATTTACGCGCATCATAATTACAGGTGCTAATCACTCCACGCTGCTTTTCATGTCCGCCAACAGCGAGTGCAATGCCACGGTAACTGGGGTTATCTCTCATCTCTACGGCAGCATAAAAACAATCCATATCGACATGAATAATTTTTCTAATTCGATCTGACATAGCCATCAAAGCACTGTTCAAAAAAACAGTATAAATCAAATCTACCTGAAGAGAAATGGGCGTGTTTAAACGAACGTCAATCTCGAAGCATTACGTCCAATTGATCGACCAATTCGGCCCAATCTGCATCTTCTTCGATGGCTTGTTTTAGAAAGTTCGCCTGTGACATCGTCCAAAAGCTAGCTTCATGTAAAGGCGCAGAATCTCTTTTGTGTCGATGTTGATTAATAAAATCTTTCATTTCTTGAGGAGAGCTACCGAGGCCCAGTTGTTGAAATAGCTCAGCCATACCATGTTGATGCATTTCCATACTACTTTCTCCCTACGTTAGCTAAACATAATTATATAACTAAGACAGGAATAATGATGTGATGTTAACGGATGCGTGTCAAACATTTGAGTAGTTGTTCTACTTTTGGTTGACATGTGTTTTTTGATGGCGATAAGTTTAATTTTAGTTATCATTGATTTTAAACAATTAATTTTGGGGACTGCGCTTGAGTAATAAGATTCTGGTTGTTGAAGATAGTCGTGCATTTAAAAACTTTCTTTGCCAAACAATAAGCCAAGCTGGTTATGAGGTCATCGCAGCGGAAAGCTACGCGGAGGCAAAGAACTTGTTATCTTCAGCACAGGACCTCTTCTGTGCGGTTTTAGACTATTGTTTACCGGATGCTCAAGATGGCGAGATTATTGATCTCGTTTTGGAACATGGTCATCGTGTCATTGTTTTAACGGCTCGATTTCAAGAAGACACTCGCGAAAAGATGCTTGCAAAAGGTGTCCTCGACTATATTTTGAAAGACAGCATGGCGTCCGTTTCCTATCTATTACCACTCCTCAAGCGACTAACCAACAATCAACAACACAAATGCTTAGTCGTTGATGATTCTCACACCGTAAGAAGACACATCGCCCAACTTTTGGAGCATCAATATATTCAAACGTTGGAAGCTGACAATGGGCAAAAAGCCCTAGAGCTTGTCGAGCAAAATCCAGATATCACTCTCGTTTTAACCGACCATGACATGCCCGTTAAAGATGGCATTACTATGGTGCGTGAATTACGTCGGAAGTGGGATAAAAATCAATTAGCCATTCTCGGCTTGTCGGGTAGTAACTCTAAGACCATGACGGCTAGGTTTCTAAAAGCAGGGGCCAATGACTTTTTATACAAGCCATTTAATCAAGAAGAATTTTTTTGCCGTATTCACCAACTGTTAGATATCAAAGACGCAACATCTGAACTGTTTAAAATGGCAAATCAAGATGCGCTAACGGGCTTATGGAACCGCCGCTTTCTGTTTGAGCAGCCCCATGTAGAAAACGCTCAAAGAAACATCGCGATGCTTGATATCGATTTCTTTAAGCAAGTAAATGATACACACGGACATGAGGGCGGCGATGCCGTGCTAGTCATGATAGCGAATATTCTAAAAATCTATTTTCCAAATGATATTGTCGCTAGGCTTGGTGGCGAGGAGTTTTGTATTCAAGCCAGTGGCGACTATGACGGCTTTCTAACACGCTTAGAACAAATGAGACAGCGCATAGAAAAAACGCCAATAACTTATTTGGACAAAAACATTCTTGTGACCGCGAGTATTGGTGTAAGCAACATCGAGGGGGAGCTAGAACAACAAATAAAAGTGGCGGATGAGCGACTTTACATAGCCAAAGAGAACGGACGCAACCAAATCATTTCTTCGTTCTAATGATTATCGGTGTGGTCTTGCTTTCTAACATGAGAGAAAGAAACAACAAAACACGGTATTGGGCTCTTTCTCGGACATTTGAGTTTTGGTTAGCCGCCTAAAAATAAAGCTCAGCAGATCGCTGAGCTTTATCACTTTCTTAGTACGATTAACCAATACTAAGCAATTCTATCTTTTTCCCACGCCGCCAATTTCTCAGCACGCGCAGCCTCGCGCGCTTCACGTTTTTTACGCGCATCGCAGGGTTCTGGACAATTACACACTTTTTCGATGCCAACTGCCCCTAAGCCACCACAGCTACCTTTCACGACTTTCTTTTGGAAAATGTATCCGACAGCCATTGCAGTGATTACCGCGACAAACACAGCAAAGGTAATTAGAAATGTATTCATAAAAACATGCTCACTTCTGTTGTTATTTCTTCATGAATGGCTTGTATGCTTCCGAAGCCAACTCTTTAAAACCATCTTCCGTTTTCACAATCATGAAAACAGGAATATTATTTTCGTTCGCAATTGCCATGCCTTTGTCTTCACCTAGCACCATAAGACCAGTTGCAAGACCATCAGCAGTCATCGACGATTTATCTAATACCGTTACAGACACCACTTTATGATGAATTGGTTTGCCTGTTCGTGGATTAATAATATGAGAGTATCTCACACCATTACTCTCAAAGTAATTACGATAGTCACCACTTGTTGCAATTGCCATGTCGCCTGGTTCAATAATTTCTTGAATTGAACGTTCATCAACGGTCGGTTTTTCAATTGCGATACGCCAAGGCACACCTTCACGATTGACACCTTTGAGACGCATTTCACCGCCAACTTCGACCATAAAGTTCTGTACCCCTTCAGATTGAAGGTAGTCAGCAACCACATCAACCCCCCAACCTTTCGCAATCGTCGATAGGTCGACGTACAAGTTAGGAAGATCTTTGGACAGTGTATTACCATCAACAGATAGGTGGTGAATACCGGTATTTGCTTTGCGAGCAGCGAGTTCTTCATCGGTTGGAACTACATCTGGACGAGCTTCTGGACCAAACCCCCACAGGTTAACTAGAGGGCCGACCGTCACATCCAATGCACCTAAAGTAAGACCGTTAAGGCGAATTGCTTCTTTCACTACCGTTGCAGTTTGTGTCGAAACTGTAAATGGCTCGCTCGTTTGATGCTGGTTAAAACGACTTAACTCTGAGTCGTCACGATAGGTCGACATTTGATCATTAACCTCTTCCAATAAGCGATCAATTTCTGTCTGCATCGCTTTTGGCGTTGGAATACCATCTTGCTCGATATACTTGATGTTGTAAGAAGTCCCCATGGTAGGGCCACTTAAATGAATTTGATCGGCAGGCTGCTCACAGCCAGCCAAAATCAATAGAGAAGCGAATGCAACAAGCCACTTTTTCACTTGTTAACTCCCAATGTTGTTGAATTGATATGGGAAATAGGACCAATCCTTTCAATCCGATTACCTATATCAACTGTTGAATATCAGTTTTATGTCTATAAAAAATAATGGCTAGCTCTCTTGGAGAGCTAGCCATAGATTCAATCACTTGGAGGAATTAACCACCGAAGTCATCTAGTAGGATGTTTTCATCCTCTACACCTAGATCTTTTAGCATGCCGATTACAGCAGCGTTCATCATAGGTGGACCACACATGTAGTATTCACAGTCTTCTGGCGCTTCGTGATCACGTAGGTAGTTCTCGTAAAGAACGTTGTGAATAAAGCCAGTGTAACCATCCCAGTTATCTTCTGGAAGTGGATCAGACAGTGCACAGTGCCATACGAAGTTGTCATTCTCAGCTTGTAGCATATCGAAGTCTTCTACGTAGAACATTTCACGCTTAGAACGTGCGCCGTACCAGAAAGACATCTTACGCTTAGAGTGCAGACGCTTAAGTTGGTCGAAGATGTGTGAGCGCATTGGAGCCATACCAGCACCACCACCAACGAATACCATTTCTGCATCTGTATCTTTCGCAAAGAACTCACCAAATGGACCAGAAATAGTACACTTGTCGCCTTCTTTTAGAGACCAGATGTACGAAGACATGATGCCTGGTGGTACGTCTGGGTTGTTCGGCGGCGGAGTTGCGATACGAACGTTAAGCATGATGATACCGTGCTCTTCTGGGTAGTTAGCCATAGAGTATGCACGAATGGTCTCTTCATTAACTTTAGACTCGTAACGGAAAAGGTTGAACTTCTCCCAGTCTTCACGGTATTCCTCAGGAATATCGTAGTCTGCGTATTTCACGTGGTGAGCAGGAGCTTCAATCTGGATGTAACCACCAGCACGGAAAGGTACTGATTCGCCATCTGGAATTTGTAGCTTAAGCTCTTTGATGAATGTCGCTTTGTTATCGTTAGAGATAACAGTACATTCCCACTTCTTAACGCCGAAGATTTCTTCAGGAAGCTCGATATCCATGTCAGTTTTCATTGCAACCTGACACGCTAGACGCTCACCTTCACGCGCTTCACCTTTAGTAATGTGGTCAAGCTCGGTTGGTAGGATGTCGCCACCACCTGATTTAACTTTTACGCGACACTGACCACATGAGCCACCGCCACCACAAGCAGAAGATACGAATACACCAGCACCGGCTAGAGCACTCAGTAGCTTACCACCTGGTTGTGTAACGATCGCCAGAGAAGGGTCATCGTTCACAGAAATTGTAATGTCACCTGTTGGTACAAGCTTAGACTTAGCGAAAAGAATCACTAGTACTAGTGCAAGTACGATCAGAGTAAACATCACTACACCAAGAATAATGTCCATTGACTATTCCTTAATTGTTGCGGTTTACCCGACTTACAGTTGAACACCAGAGAAAGACATAAAGCCTAACGCCATAAGACCTACAGTGATAAATGTGATACCAAGACCACGTAGACCTGGAGGTACGTCAGAGTACTTCATCTTCTCACGGATACCTGCAAGAGCAACGATTGCTAGCATCCAGCCCACACCAGAGCCGAAACCGTAAACGATCGATTCAGCAAAGTTGTAGTCACGTTGTACCATGAAAGATACACCACCAAAGATTGCACAGTTTACTGTGATCAGCGGTAGGAAGATGCCTAGCGCGTTGTACAAAGGTGGGAAGAAACGGTCTAGGACCATCTCTAGAATCTGTACAAGTGCTGCAATTACACCGATAAAGGTGATGAAGTTTAGGAAGCTAAGGTCCACGCCCTCAACTAACGCGTTCTCTCTCAGAACTAGGTTGTATACCAGGTTGTTCACAGGAACAGCGATAGTCAGTACTACCACAACTGCAACACCTAGGCCGAAAGAGGTCTTAACCTTCTTAGATACGGCAAGGAAAGTACACATACCTAGGAAGAAAGACAGAGCCATGTTTTCGATGAAAATCGATTTAACTAACAGACTAATGTAATGTTCCATGACGTCCTTACTCCTTCGCTTCTACTTGTTCTGGTTTCAGAATACGGATTACCCAGATAAGGAAGCCGATTAGGAAGAATGCTGATGGTGCTAGTAGCATTAGGCCGTTAGGCTGGTACCAACCACCGTTGCTCACTAGAGGTAGAACTTCTAGACCAAATAGTTTGCCTGAGCCAAATAGCTCACGGAAGAAACCTACAGTGATAAGAACGAAGCCGTAACCTAGACCGTTACCAATACCGTCAATAAGAGATGGTACTGGCGCAGACTTCATTGCGAATGCTTCAGCACGACCCATTACGATACAGTTAGTGATAATCAGACCAACGAATACAGATAGCTGTTTAGAGATATCGTATAGGTAAGCTTTTAGCACTTGGTCTACCACGATTACTAACGATGCGATGATTGCCATCTGAACGATGATACGCACACTGTTAGGAATGTGGTTACGGATCAATGAAACAGAGAAGTTAGACAACGCAGTTACAAATGTTACCGCTAGTGTCATTACAAAAGCTGTTTCTAGTTTAGTTGTTACTGCAAGAGCAGAACATACACCAAGAACTTGTAGCGCGATTGGGTTGTTATCCAATACTGGCGCTAGAATGCTCTTTTTAACGTTTTGTGCACTAGACATTAGTTAAGTTCTCCGTCACGAACTTTTGCTAGGAAAGGACCAAAGCCCATATCACCTAACCAGAAGTCAAATGTGTGTTGAACACCATTACTAGTGAGCGTCGCTCCTGATAGGCCATCAACACCGTGCTCAGAACCTTGCGGTGCGCCGCCTTTCACGACCTTAATCGCTGGCTGGTGATCTTCATTGTACAATTTCTTGCCAATGAATTGATCGCGCCATGAAGGGTTCTCTACTTCACCACCAAGTCCAGGAGTTTCACCTTGCTCGTAGTAAGTAATAGCAGACACAGTGTTACCATCAGTTTCAACGGCTACAAAGGCATACATCATCGACCATAGTCCTTTACCGTGCATAGGCAGGATAACTTTTTGGACTTCATCTTGATCTTTTACAAGGTACACCACTGCTGTATTCGCGCGACGACGGATATCAGCTACGTCTTCTTCTGGTGTCAATGCGATTGAACGTTCTGCATCTTTTGATGCTTCACGTTGATCGTACGTAGATGCATTACCCTCAGTAAAGTTACCTGTTTCAAGGTCTACTAGACGAGGTTCGATGTACTCAGCAAATAGCTCTGGTACTTTCTTACCGTTTGCGTCAATGCCTGCAACTTCAACGATCTTTGATTGCTTATCTAGGACAGCGTTAGCTTTTTGCTTATCACGCAGACCTACTGCTGCTGTTGATACGATGATTGAACAAACAAGGCTCAACCCGATAACAACACCCAGCGTCTTTTTAATGCTGTCGTTATTACTTGCCATAGCGTGCTAGTCTCCGCTTGATGTTCTTCTCAATCACTACATGGTCGAACAGAGGTGCGAATAGGTTCGCGAATAGAATCGCCAGCATCATACCTTCTGGGTACGCTGGGTTAACTACACGGATCATCACACACATTGCACCAATCAGGATGCCGTACCACCATTTACCTTTGCTAGTAAATGACGCTGATACTGGGTCCGTTGCCATGAAGAACATACCGAATGCAAAACCACCTAGAACTAGGTGCCAGTGCCATGGCATATTAAACATTGGATTAGTGTCAGAACCGATCACGTTAAACAGAGTCGATACTGCGATCATACCGATCATTACCCCCGCAATGATGCGCCATGAAGCGATTCGCATGTAAACGATCATCGCTGCACCGATCATTAGAGCTAGAGTCGATACTTCACCAATTGAACCAGGGATGTTACCGATGAACGCGTCCATCCAAGTGATAGGAGCGCCAGTTACTGTGTTAACTAGAGCACCGTTACCACCTTGAGCCCATTGGCTAAGAGCAGTAGCACCAGAGAAGCCGTCAGCTGCAGTCCATACTACGTCACCCGAAATTTGCGCTGGGTAAGCGAAGAATAGAAATGCACGACCTGCAAGTGCAGGGTTAAGGAAGTTACGACCTGTACCACCGAAGATCTCTTTTGCTACAACAACACCAAATGTGATACCTAGCGCCGCTTGCCATAGAGGTAGCGTTGGTGGAACGATAAGTGCGAATAAGATAGAAGTTACAAAGAAACCTTCGTTAACTTCGTGCTTACGCACCATACAGAACAACACTTCCCAGAAACCACCAACAATAAATACTGTTGCGTAGATTGGCAGGAAGTAAGTCGCACCTAGTAGCATCTTACTGCCAACACCCGCTTCCGCACCGATAGTGCCGCCAAGCATTTCTGTTAGCCAGTAGTGCCAGTTACCTGCGATAACTGTCGCTAGTTGGTCACCAGCGTACATGTGGTTAAGTGCTGCAATAGCTTGGCCACCTGCGTTGTACATACCCCAGAACATTGCTGGGAATACCGCAAACCAAACCATGATCATGATACGTTTTAGGTCAACGCTATCACGAACGTGCGAGCTTTTATTTGTTACGATACCTGGCGTGTAAAAAACTGTTGCTACAGCTTCGTACAGGGCAAACCATTTTTCGTGTTTGCCACCAGGCTCAAAATGATGCTCGATGTCTTCAAGAAACTTTTTAAGAGCCATGAAAATTACCCTTCCTTCTCGATAGTATCTAGGCATTCACGAAGTAACGTTCCGTACTCGTACTTACCTGGACATACAAAGGTACACAATGCTAGATCTTCTTCATCCAGTTCAAGCGCACCCAGTGCTTGAGCACTGTCTGTGTCGCCGGCACATAGATCACGAAGCAGCAAAGTAGGCTCCATATCTAGAGGCATTACGCGTTCGTAGTTGCCAATTGGAACCATTGAACGATCACTACCATTGGTCGTCGTTGTCATATTGAACAACTGACCTTTGAATACGTGACCAAGGAAAGATCGAGTTACCGAGAACTTATTCTTACCAGGCATTGCCCAGCCAAATAGTTCTTTTTCACGGCCTTCACGTAATACAGAAACCTGTTGATGGTAACGGCCAAGGTATGCGTGTGGACCAGTTGCATGTGTACCTGTTAGTACTGAACCAGAGATCACACGAACTTCGCCAGGCATCAGCTCGTTATCTGTTAGGTCATCTAAGCTTGCACCCATTACGGTACGAACTAGACGAGGGTTATTCACAACTGGGCCAGCTAGAGACACAACACGATCTGTGCATAGCTCACCAGTTAGGAACAGCTTACCGAACGCGATAACGTCTTGGTAGTTGATGCTCCATGCCACATTCTCTGCATTTACTGGGTATAGGAAATGCATGTGGGTGCCAGCAAGACCTGCTGGGTGAGGGCCATCGAAGACGTGTTCTTCTACGTTAGACTGTGAAGAGCGTGGCAAGCTAGTGCCAGATTTACATACGTAAACCTTGCCTTCTGTCAGGGCTGAAAGAATGTCTAGACCAGCAATGAATGCTTCTTGTTGCTCATTAATGATCAACTCAGGCTTAGCTGCTAGTGGATTAGTATCCATTGCAGTTACGAAAATAGCCTTAGTAGAAGACTCGATTGCAGGAACCTTGCTAAACGGACGAGTACGTAAAGCGGTCCATAAGCCAGAGTCAACCAACTGAGTCTTGATCACTTCACGATCTAGACCTGAAAGTTGAGCGGCTTCGAACTTATCAAATGTCACCTGCTCTTCACCTGCCACTTCAATCACTACAGATTGAAGGACACGTTTAGCGCCACGGTTAACTTCGATCACTTTACCGGCTGCTGGTGCAGTAAATTTCACGCCTGGGTTCTTTTTATCTTCAAAAAGAACTTGCGCTTTTTTCACTTCATCACCAACGCGGACATGCATGGTAGGTCGCATGCCAACGTACTCTTCGCCAAGCAAGGCGACTTTTTTGATGGTCTTACCATCATTAATCACCTGGGATGGAGTTCCTGCGATAGGAAGATCCAAGCCCTTCTTTATTGTAATCATACGCACTTGCACTACTTTTATCGGGAAAAAGATTCTTTTGATTGCGTAACTTTTAGACACGACATCAGTGTCCGGTTTTGATGTTGTTTTAAACATCAAAATCGCAACATCCTATTAAAAATCTCGTCACAAGGAATACGCGAGATTTATCAGGTGCCGTAGTCTAGCATTTTTTAGGAACTTGATGCCATGATCAATCATTAGAATAGAGGGGTTATTTCGGTAGAATCAGGTCTAAAAGGTCAAAGAATAGTCATAACTTTGACCCATCGCACAAATGCCATATTCCATACATATCTTATGGAAAAGTGATATTCATCGCCTGAAATATTCTGCAATTTCCATTCATTTGTTGAAACACTGTTAACACATTTTTTAACCAGAATTTGTGCCACGTTAACGTCCCTAAAGAATGTAAAACGAAAAAAGATGGCCTTAAGCCACCTTTCTCTGCACCTTTATATCTTGCGTTTTTAGTGACCGCCACCCATACACATCGGGCTATCAGGGGCGCCATCTTGTTCACGCTTCCACTCTTCATCAGTGTATGTATGAATAGCTAATGCATGAATGTGGTTATCCAGTTCATCTGCCAAAATTTGATGAACTTGACGATGGCGCCCAATCAAACGCTGTCCCGCGAACGAATCACTCACAACAATCACTTTGAAATGACTCTCTGAGCCTGGTGGCACATTATGCATGTAGCTCTCATTAATGACTTTGAGATAGCTGGGTTGCAGCTCACTGTGTAGTTTCTTCTCTATGATTTCTTGGATCATATTCGTTCCTCATTGATGCGAATTCCATAAGTATATACCTAAGTAAAGCAGACATGCATCACTCAAACGTCACTCTCATTATTGACGCACTTTGTAGACATATTGTCTCAAGGCGCTCGACTCCATGAACTGCCTAAAGAGCAGCCATCACTGAACTCGTAAAATTTGACAGCTTTTTGTATCTCGACACGTCATCATTTGCGACAATAACACTTAATTTCTAAATCAACTTACATTTAGCTATGAAAACCGAACTGAACCTTCACGAGCGAAGCTTAACACTTCATCGTTTCCCAAAACGTAGTAACGAAACGCTACAAGCGTGGGATGCCGGTGATGAGTATCTTATTAATCATGTTGAAGAGCTTGCTTTGCCAGACAATCAAAACATCCTCGTGATTAATGACAGCTTTGGTGCCCTCTCCTGCTGGTTTTCGGAAAAGCACCATGTAACGCTAATGAGTGATTCATTCATCTCACATAAAGGTGCACAGCAAAATCTCGAGCAAAACCAGTGCAATAAAGTAGCATTTGCCACCACGATGGCCCCTGTTCCTGCCAATATTGATCTCGTCTTGCTGCAACTGCCCAAAAGTAACCGCCATCTAGTGTGGATACTAAGCCAATTAAGAAAGGCGCTACCGGCTTCCTGCCCCGTCATTGCAGTCAATAAAGCGAAAGACATTCATACTTCGACGCTAAAACTGTTTGAAAAATACTTAGGCGAAACAAAAACATCTTTGGCCTGGAAAAAGCACAGATTGGTGTTTTCTCAAGCAACAGTTGAGCCTCCGATTGAAGTAATGCCTTTCACGACTTGGCGCGTTGATGGCGAAGATATCGAACTCAAGAACATGCCAAATGTCTATTCAGGAGAAAGTTTAGATTTAGGTGCACGCTTTATGCTGCAGCACCTGCCTCAAGACCCTTCGATAGACAATGTCATCGACCTCGGCTGCGGCAATGGTGTTCTGTCTGTTAAATTTGGTCAGTTGAATCCAAATGCTCGGCTAACATGTGTTGATGAAAGTTTTATGGCGCTTGAATCAGCAAAACAGAACCTACGCGACAACCTTGGTGAAAATAGAGACATACAGTGCATAGCGAACAATTGCTTGGACGGTTTTAAACACAGCAGCAGCTCTATGGTTATGTGTAATCCACCGTTTCATCAACAACAGGCAATCACCGATCATATTGCTTGGCAAATGTTCTGCGATGCTAAACAAGTATTAAGTGAAAATGGCCGTTTACTGGTTATCGGAAATCGTCACCTCGGGTACGACGCAAAACTCAAACGTCTGTTTGGCGATAAAAATGTGAAACTTATCGCTTCCAACAATAAGTTTGTGATTTTACAGGCTACAAAAAATCCTGCTAAATTAAGCGCAATATAAGCTTTAGCAAAATAGTTAAAAGGAATAATAAAATGAGAAAATTGGTACTTGCGGCTTCGGTTGCGTTGCTTGCTGCGTGTTCAGCCCCTCAACAACCTCAGCTGAACCTGATGCCAGAAAGCACATTGAGCACCAATCCAATTGTTCAAGGCAAGACTTACAGTTTGACCAGCAAAGATGTACGTGCAGCGCAGTACGTGGCGTTGGTGGATAACGGCCGTTCGAACATTCTTCCTCTTCATGCTAAACAGAATTTACGTATTGCGTTAGAAGAAGCATTAGAGAAGCAATTCTCATCTCAAGGTTTCCATGCGGATCTAAACAGCAACAACGCGATTGAATTGAGCGTTCAAGAAGCGTTGGTCAACGTGAAGCATTCGGTGATGGAAAATGAGATGGATGCTAAAGTTGTGCTGGAAATCACAGCAGAGACACCTGAGGGCAAGCTAGTCAAAACTTATACGGGTACAGCAAAGCGATCTGGCACATTGAGTGCTTCTGATGCCGATATTGAAGAGACATTGAATGATGTGGTGACATTGACGCTTAAAGAAATTGCCAATGACCCTGAGCTTCGTCAATACATGCAGGAGCGTTTCTAATGTTACGCAAAGCGATTCTGTCTTTAGCATTACTCAGCTGCAGCGTTTGGGCTGGACCAAAAGTAGCGTTTGAAACGACACTTGGCTCATTTACGGTTGAGTTAAACGAAGAGAAAGCACCTATCACTGTCGCTAATTTTCTGAAATATGTAGAAGATGGGAGCTACGAAGGTACTATTTTTCATCGTATTATCCCAGGCTTCATGGCACAAGGTGGCGGCTTTAACCAAGATATGCAGATGGTGAAAACATACGCGCCAATCAAAAACGAAGGAAATAATGGTCTAAACAATGACCGTGCTACCATCGCCATGGCACGAACTAATCCACCAAACTCTGCAACTCGTCAGTTTTTCGTCAACTTAGTCGACAATAACTTTCTCAACTATGGCGCTCGACCACCAGGTTATGCTGTATTTGGTGAGGTTACTGAGGGGTTCGACGTTATCCAGAAAATGGCTCAGCAGCCGACCACGACAGTAGGCCGAATGCGTGATGTACCAGAGACGCAAATCGTCATCACCAAAGCTACACTACTTAAATAGCCAAAACGATAAGCCCTTTGAATAATCGAAGGGCTTTCTCTTTCAACGGCTTCATTTTATTGGATTGATTTATGTCTTCATTACCTTCCATCACTTGGTTGGATACGGTAAAAAGTTACCTCGATAAACGACTCATGTGGGTTTTCATGCTGGGCTGCTCTAGCGGCTTTCCGTGGGTTCTTATCGGTTCAAACATGTCAGGTTGGCTAAAAGATGCCGGCTTGACCCTCTCCGCAATTGGCTATTTTGGTAGCGTTTTTGCGGTCTATGCGATCAACTTTCTGTGGGCACCTCTGGTTGACCGCGTGAAGCTGCCAGTCCTCTTTAGACTGCTGGGGCAAAGACGTAGCTGGATTTTCTTTTGCCAAAGTATCGTACTCGTCGCTACCCTATTTATTGCCGGCGTTAATCCAGCGGAAAACTTGGTGTTTGCGTCACTACTCGCCTTGTGTATTGCAACGGCTTCAGCGACACAAGACATCGCAATTGATGCTTTTCGTATTGATACTTTCCCAAAGTCAGAAGAGTCTAAACTGCCTCAAGCTTCTGCAATGGCGGTCATTGGCTGGTGGACAGGTTATTCACTACCGGGTTATTTAGCGTTTGTTAATGCTGACAGTGTCGGTTGGAATGGTGTGTATTACGGGATGGCGGTGATAGTCGGCATTCTAATGGTCTTTACGATTTTAGTCGGTGAACCGAAGACTCAACGCGAACAACTTCAGTCTGCCGCTGAACAACGCCACAAAGAAGTGGTTGGTTCAAAAGTCGTAGCTTGGTTTACCGTGACTGTTGTAGAACCTTTCCTTGATTTCTTTAATCGCAATGGCGTCCGTGTTGCGATTACTCTGTTGCTGTTCGTTTTCCTATTTAAAATTGGCGAAGCGTTTTTGGGCAGGATGTCGATCGCGTTCTATAAAGATATTGGTTTTAGCAATGAACAAATTGGCTATTACTCCAAACTGATCGGTTGGGGAGCCACCATCTTCTTTACTTTTGTCGGAAGCATGTTCAACGTTAGGTTTGGTATTGTACGTGGATTAATGATCGGTGGTATTGCTATGTCTGCCAGCAACTTGATGTTTGCTTGGATTGCTTCGGTAGGCCCAAACGAGCACTTGTACTTAGCCACGATTATTGTCGATAACTTTACGACTGCTTTCTCAACTGTCGCTTTTGTTTCATTTTTGACGATTCTAACCGGACAAGCATTTTCGGCAACTCAGTATGCGTTGCTTGCCTCTCTAGGAAACTTCGGACGGACGACTCTTGCTTCTTTCAGTGGCGAGCTAGTGGATTATCTTAATGATTGGAGCACATTCTTCGTGCTTACCGCTGTCATGGTCGTGCCAAGCTTGATTATGTTGTACTCGCTACGACATTACTTTGATGCTCTATTGGAAAAAGCACGTCACAAGCATTAACGAAACATATAAAAAACCACCGAATTCGGTGGTTTTTGTTTTGCGAGATATAAGATAAGAGGTCTATGGGTATAACCCTTTACCAAACATATTAAATATACGTGCCACGCCTTGAGTAAAGATCATCGGCTCAGTCAATACGGTTAAACACAAGCAGTCTTCTCCGGCCTTAGTGTAAGGGCTGTGCTTCACTGATGCGTCTCTAATCATCAAATCGCCCTCTTCATATTGGCCATCCTCGTCACTAAATCCACCATGTAGGATCAATGTAGACTCCAGGCCTTTGTGCGTATGTTGAGGAATTTGCACATCTTCCCCGATGTACATTAAGCTGACACGAGCGTCTTCCCCTAGGTCAATCTGAGCACTGAAAACCTTGCCTCCGTAACTTCTCCATGACCCTACGAGGTCAGAGAAACGCGCTAGAGTTTTAGGAAGAGCGAAACTTTTTCCTGCCACATTAACAGCAGCAGAGTCGCGGATCATGATGTTATCAGTCGCTGGCTCCGCGTTGATGATGTCATTGAACATGTCGTCAAATTCAGAAACATACTCAGAAGGTATGTCACTTACGATGTTCGCTTGACTTGCTTCGACTTGGTTCACATAAGCTCGGCACTTGGTGCATGTTTCTAAATGGGTTGCGACCACAAGACCAGAAACTGCATCAATGCTTCCCGAAGCGTATGCTTCTAACAAGCTGTTATCTGGGTGTTTGTTCATAGTTGCTCCGTATGCATTGAATGCCTTAGCTTTTCTACTGCAAGCCTCAGCCTGGATTTTACGGTACCGAGGGGTATATCAAATAATTCCGCGACCTGTTGATGAGGTAGCTCTTCAAGATATACCGCTTGTAAAACATCTCTCTGGTTTTTCGGTAATATATCTAAAAACTTAACCACCTGTTCTTTCAACATATCTTGCTCTGGTGAATAGTGATCAACAAGATCTGGTGGATAATACTCTGACGGCCAAATGTCATCAGAATGAATGTGTAATTCCTTGCCTTTCTGTTTTCTCAGCAAATCAAAACAAAGGTTTCGGATTATGGTATATATCCAAGTCGATAACGCGCTCTTTTCCCCATCATAGAGGTGCGCTTTCTGCCAAACTGTCGCCATGGTCTCTTGCACCATCTCCATAGCAACTTGCTCATTACCAACATGTTTGTAAGCGAATTGCTTCAGCTTGGGTGCGTAAAAACGGAATACAATAGCGAACGCGTCTTTGTCTCGAGCCTTCACTTTATCCATGTAATCGTTCCAATCACTGCGCCCCAGTTTTTTCGGGCTATCACTCATCATAATCGGCCTTAATTTGTGGGAGGAGTCTCCTCCTCCCATTCTTCCTAATCGGTCACGTCATCGACCAACAAGTTGAAACCACCGTTGTTCCCATCATCAATGGCAACGACTTGGTACACAACACCGTTCATTACATTGACTGGTGCTGAGTCAACCGCAACAATACTTGGGTTACCAGCCACTGTTACCGTTACATAATATGTACCTTCAGCGACATATAATCCTTGTACGCTATCTTTATACGCAAAATTAGCAATAGTTGGATCACTTCCATCTATTCCTGCACTCGTAGTGAGGTAAATATCCACCATTTCCGCTATAGGATTAGCCGCCGCGTGTGTCACATTCAACGTCGCGCTAGTCGCCACAGCGCGTCTCATATCTTCAACAACCAGAGCTTCGATATCAATCGCTGGGCTAACAACACCGACTGCGTAAACACTGTAATCCATTCCACCCGCAACCATTAAACCGTCAACATCTATGATCGGATTAGTTGTTGTGCCATCCACGTAAACGTCAATATCGTAAGCGCCAGCAGCAAGATCCAAATAACCACGAATCTCTTTGAACGCTAAGTCGGCAAGAGGAGCGAAGGCCGCCCCGTTAACGTTAACATCGACGACTGGCGCTCCATCAACAAGGTGTCCGACTCTTACTTCAGCTTGGCTGCCCATATCTTCAATTATAGAAGAGCCCGAACCGTCCAACACCAAGAGTTTGACAGGTGACGTGCTATTCGAATCTCCTGTGCCGATAGCGGCAATCGTCAAGTTGGAATTAGCCGCAAGAGATACTGTGCCCGAGTCAAAAGCAACGCTGTCTCCTACGGCAAGTCGAACTTGATACTCACCAGCTGGGATGTTCAATACGTCGGTAGAAGCTTTGTAAGCAAGGTTAGTTATTGGAGTCGCGCTAGCAAGAGCAACACCTGGCTCAGTGACATAAAGATCAACAGCAGGAACGCCTGAAGCTGCATGAACAACTTGAACATCTAAACTATTGGCATCAGCCATTGAATCGGCGCTGCGAGTCACAACTAAAGGCTCAACTGGGTTTGGCGAACCATCGGCATCGCCAACAACGAACACGTTATAATTGAGGTCGGAATCAAGGTCTAGTTCTGTTTTAGGTATTACGGTCGCGGTTTCATTACCTGGGAGCTGAACATCGACCTGAATCGAATTCATCCCCTCTCGCAATTTAACGTAGCCAGATCCCACACCATAATCAACATTCGTTAATGATGGTTTATCGTTTATCCACACATTTGCAAGCGGCGCATCAGAAGACGCATGTACTGCTTGCAAATTGGAATACTCGATGGTGTCGCTGTCGGAGCCACACGCCGCCAGTCCTAATGCCGCAACAATAGTTAGCGCAGCTTTATTAAATCCTTTCATATCCTTGCCTCTTTGTTAGTCGGGGCTTCTATGGCTTCTGTCAGAAATTGCAACGCAGGAATGCAGTTCTCTGCGCCAACGAGCTGTTCGAACAGATTGCAGTCTAAAGGAAGTAATTCAAGCCAGCGCTGGGTCACCCAAGCTGAGTCATCGTAAAAACGATGCTGGTAGAGGTTTCCAAGTTGAGGAAACTCTTCATAAACATGGGATAACTGCTGGCTTAAATAGAAGAAATCTGGTGAGTTGTCTGGATGTTGCCAATTGTCTAACCATTCGACCTCTGCATGGCGTAAGCCGTCCGCATCTGCACGAACTCGTTTGACAACAAAGCGTTTCTCACCAGCGACTGTAATACCAAGAAGACCATCACTGAGCGTTTCAAAATCAACGATCCTGACCAAAGTTCCGATAGATGAAACATTTCCCACGTCTTTAGGGTCACCTTCACTACCTACTAGGCAAACTCCAAAACCCACATTTTGTAGGCTGCATTCCTTTACCATTCGCTTATATCGTGGCTCAAAAATGCGCAGATTCATTTTACCTTCAGGGAGTACAACTGAAGTGAGTGGGAATAACATGACTTCTTTCATTCAAACGTCCTCTTTGATTCACGGATACATACGAATCCCTTATCACTCCGATCACTAACGATTTATGTTGGTTAATCGACTGGCTTAAAAAGTCATAAAATCGCTTACGCAAACGATCCAAATCACATATTTATTGCAATCAAATGCAACAAACAAAAAGTTCCGTAAATAAAGATAATTTCGTGACACAACTCACCAAAAACGTTCAATTTTGCACCCTTTATCACTTTCATTTGGGATTTTTATCGCTATTATTCCCGCCAATTGGAAAGCGCAGCATAGATTGCGTGTTCTGAATCATTACAAACATAGAGAGTCCCCTTATGCGTAAATCACTTTTAGCTCTTAGCCTTCTAGCGGCTACTTCAGCTCCAGTTATGGCGGCAGATTACTCTGACGGCGATATCCACAAAAACGATTACAAGTGGATGCAGTTCAACTACATGTACTCAATTGATGAAATGCCACGAGTTAAAGGCGCTGACGACAACGCTCACGATTACCTAGAAATGGAATTTGGCGGTCGCTCTGGTATTTTCGACCTATACGGTTACGTAGACGTATTTAACCTAGCGACTAAAGATAACCAAGATAAGTCAATTGAGAACGGCGCTCCTGACAAGATGTTCATGAAATTTGCACCACGTATGTCTCTAGATGCAGTAACTGGTAAAGACCTATCTTTCGGTCCAGTTCAAGAGCTATACATTGCATCTCTAATGGAATGGGGCGGTAACAACGGTGGTGTAAACAACCAGAAAATCGGTTTAGGTTCTGATGTAATGGTTCCTTGGTTAGGTAAAATCGGCCTAAACCTGTACAGCACTTACGATGGCAACAACAAAGGTTGGAACGGTTTCCAAATCTCGACTAACTGGTTCAAACCATTCTACTTCTTCGACAATGGTTCATTCATTTCTTACCAAGGTTACATTGATTACCAATTCGGTATGGATGATGATGCTGGTAACAAATTTGGTACTACCGCGTCAAACGGTGGTGCAATGTTCAACGGCATTTACTGGCACTCAGATCGCTTCGCGGTTGGTTACGGCCTGAAAGCATACAAAGAAGTATATGGCGTAAAAGACGGTCTACAAGTCGCTCCAGGTGTTGAGCTAGAATCGACTGGTGTAAGCCACTACCTAGCTGTAACTTACAAGTTCTAATTGAACCACTAAGTTTGCTCAAAAATGGCGCCTTTCGGCGCCATTTTTATTTGCTTTCCTTTTTTCCCTCATTATCCTTGCAGCAAACCTTTTTAATGAGAGCGTTTGGTGAATATCCTTATCCTCGGTCCAGGTGCGGTCGGCTCACTCTGGGCAACAAAATTTAAGCTTGCCGGGCACAATGTTTCATTGTGGGGAAGAAGTTCAGAGAGACAACAATCACTTCAGTTGGATGACACACCCGCAATCGTATTCAGTAATCAAGATATTTCTTCCGTAAATAAAGCAGATCTCATTTTGATCACGGTAAAAGCTTGGCAAATGGAAGACGCCATTCAGCCTTTACTGCCTCATATCAACGCAGACACGATTATCATGCTGATGCACAATGGTATGGGTACCGCCTCTGGCGTGGAGAAGGCTCTGCCAAACAATCCTATCGTGCTCGCCACAACGACGCACGGCGCATACAAACCAGATAACCAACACGTACTGCATACCGGTCACGGAACAACGCAAGTGGGTGGTTATAATGACAAAGGAATGCAGTGCGCTTTTCTGCAAGATGTTATGCATCATGCTCTTCCAGAGGCCATTTGGAATCCACAGATCCAATCTGCGTTATGGACTAAGTTAGCAATTAACTGCGCGATTAACCCACTGACTGCGATTCAGCAGTGTAAGAATGGTGAGCTTGCGCAGCCCGAGTTTAAGATACAACTCGAAAGCATCACTCAAGAACTGGTTGAAGTAATGAGTAAAGAAGGTATTGCTATCGAGTTTCGCTCTCTTTTCGATACGGTCATGCAAGTGGTGAACGCCACAGCTGAGAACTATTCTTCAATGAGACAAGACGTATTCCATCAGCGTCGAACGGAAATTGATTTTATAACCGGATACTTGTTAAAGGCTGCCGAGAAACATCGCATCAATACGCCTGAGAATTTAAAACTTTACCAACGCATCAAACAAATAGAACAAAGCTGGACAGAACAATGAGTAAGAAAATCTTAGTGCCAATCGCTCCGGGCACCGAAGAAATGGAAGCCGTCACCGTTATCGACATGATGGTTCGCGCGGGTTATGACGTTACGGTAGCGAGTGCTGCTTTTGATGGCTCATTGACGATGAAAGCTTCTCGCGGAGTCACACTAACAGCCGATTGTAAACTGGTCGATATCGCTGATGATGAGTTTGACGCCATAGCGCTTTCTGGTGGTGTTGGTGGTGCAGAAATTTTTCGTGATAGCACGGTGATGATAGAAATCCTTAAGCAGCACATCTACGAGGGAAAATTGGTCGCTGCTATCTGCGCAGCACCGGCGTTGGTATTGCAACACCATGATCTTTTCCCACAATCACTGATGACCTGTCACCCGAGCTTTCAGTCACATATCCCGGAAGAGAAGTGGCGCAGCAAACGCGTGACCTTTGATATCAACCACAACCTGATCACTAGTCAAGGTCCGGGTACAGCTTTAGAGTTCGCGATGGAAGTAATCATTCAACTCTCAGGTAAAAAACACGCATGGTCAGTTGCTGAACCAATGCTCCCTCTGCCTACTCTACACTACCACAAGCTTGGTGAAGAATAATGTTTGACGTAAATGTTGTACGTGAGCAATTTCCCGCTCTAAATCAATCCGTCAACGATACGCCCTTAGTGTATCTAGATAGCGCAGCGACAACGCAAAAACCGCAATGTGTGATTGATGTCATCAGTCATTACTACAGTGCGCAAAATGCCAATGTTCACCGTGGCAGTCATAGTTTAACGGCTAATGCCACCAGCCAATTTGAAGCGGCACGAGAACGAGTGGCAAACTTTATTGGTGCAAACAGCTCTAAAGAGATCATTTGGACACGGGGCGCAACCGAAGCACTGAACTTAATTGCTCAGACTTACGCCCGCAGCACGTTACAACCGGGTGATGAGATCTTGATTAGCGAGATGGAGCACCACGCTAACATCGTGCCTTGGCAAATCGTGGCAGAGCAAACGGGCGCCAAAGTCATAAAAGTTCCAATGACATCAGATTGCCAGTTCGACATCAGCGCATTTAAGGTGCTTCTGTCTGACCGCTGTAAAATTGTTGCTTGCGCACAAATAACCAACGTAACAGGCACACGCCAACCTATCGAAAAAATCACTGAACTGGCGCACAACGTTGGCGCGGTTATTGTAGTTGATGGCGCGCAAGGCATCGTACATGAGCAACTTGATTTATCGGCATCAGATATCGATTTCTACGTTTTCTCAGGTCACAAACTTTATGCACCAGCAGGCATTGGGGTTTTATACGGCAAGCTTGAACTTTTGGAAGCTATGCCACCATGGCACGGCGGCGGTAAAATGGTTGAACGTGTTTCTTTCGAGAAAACGACGTTTTCTGCACTTCCTGGTAAATTTGAAGCGGGCACACCAAACGTTGCGGGCGCGATTGCTCTAGCGAAAGCCATTGAGTGGTACCAAGGTTTTGACCATCACGAAGTAGAGGATCATCTCCATGTGCTTCAGGATAAGGTCTACCAAGCACTAAGCGCGTTGGATGACATCCATATTCTAGGCTATCAACCGAATGCCTCTGTACTGACGTTCGTCATGGACGGCGTTCATCACCAAGATATTGCGACGCTGCTCGATCAACAAGGCATTGCGGTACGAGCAGGACACCACTGCGCTCACCCATTGATGGATGCACTAAATGTGAAAGGCACGGTACGCGTTTCTTTTGGTATTTATAACACGGCTGAAGATGTGGATAAACTCATCGCCGCCGTAGAGAAAGCCGTCGACATGCTATAACGCCAACGGTTTGATTTGGAGTAACCAACAAGGTTACTCCATCTGCCTATCCAGAGTCGCCACGCAATTTCTGCCATTTCTTTTCGCAGCATAAAGCGCTTGATCTGCATGCGCATACAAGCGTTTGGTGGTTTCATTTCTGCCTATTTCCACCACGCCTACACTCACCGTGACCGGAATTTCAATCTTTTCAAATTCGAACTGACAATTTTGAATGTGGGAACGTACTTCCTCTCCTACCTCTTTCGCCGCCGACATAGAAGTTTCAGGCAAAATAATCGCAAACTCCTCCCCTCCGACTCTTGCAAAAATTTCGTCTTTGACGAGTAAGTGAGAAACCAAATCAGCTAAGGTCTCTAAGACATAATCCCCCGCATCATGACCACGTTTATCATTGATGACTTTAAAAAAGTCCAAATCAAACAATAACAACGCGGAGTGATAATTCGGCTCTTGAGCTTTAATGACCTCTTCTGTGAGCTTTTCGAAAAAGACACGTCGATTGTAGATGTTGGTAAGAGCATCAATTTGGCTTTGATGGCGAAGAAGGGTTTCAACTCGGTGGCGATTGGAGATGTTGCGTGTAAGAATAAGGACAACGCGACGACCCCGGTATTTTATAGCGAGTGGGCAGATCTTGCCTTCGTAGTATAGGTCGCCTTTTGGCCCACTGTTCGCATCTATTCCCTGAATGCTGTCGGCGCACATCTTGTACTCGATCGTCACAATACTGTCTTGATTGAGTGACCGATTGATCTGTTCGATAAACCAGTCGGCTTGCTCTTTCTCAAGTACACTGTGCAGCGTCTTACCTATCAAATTGCTTCCATCGTGATAGGCTTTTTTGTCTGTTCCTCCAAAAACATCAATATAGATACCATCTTCACTCAGAATAAAAGTGGGGTCTGGCATTCCGGATAACACGTCTTGCGCATGTTCCAAGGTGAATTGCATACAGGGAGGTTCCTAGCGTTTGTATCTAAGTAACCCAATCGCCTCCAAATGTGTTTCAACATTGGGGAATAGGAGCGGATGGGGCATATGTCTATTATCTAATATAGACATATTTTAAATACAATTGAGTTTATAAAAACCAAGTGGGCAATATAATGAACCAGGATCAATAGAATGGTTAATTAACGCTAAAATAGTCGACCATTTGCATACTTTTTATCCATATGCAAAAAATATCTCAACTCAGATACAAAAAACGCCAAACAGTTAGGCTATTCGGCGTTTTTTAAGAATTGGGAAAATGACTCGTTACACGGCGGTTTGCTTAATCTGCTCTACAATAGCTTTCAAGCCATTACCACGTGACGGGCTTAAATGGGAGACAAGCCCCAGCTGATCAAAATAAGCATCAATATCAAATGCTTGAATTTGATCGGCCGTTTTTCCGTCATAAGCCGCCATCACCAAGGCAATCAATCCACGGACGATACGCGCATCGGAGTCCGCACAAAAATGCCAAACGCCATCTTGCTCTTGGCTCACTAACCACACCAAGCTTTCACAACCCGAAACGGTAACTTGTTCTGATTTCAGCTCTTCTGGCATTTGTGGCAGCTTTTTACCCCACTGAATAACCTGACGGTAGCGATCTTCCCAGCCTTGAAATTGTTGCATAGTCGCTACAATATCTTCGCTGGTGATATCTGTACCAAATGGAGAAACGGGAAAATCTGTCATGATGCGCTCTTCTTCTAGTTTACTTCTTATATTTTGAAATCAACTTCTCAACGATTCGCGATACCGCGACAAAGCCAAACGTTGCAGTTACAACAGTCGCCGCACCAAAACCGCTAGCACAATCCATACGTTTTGGGCCTTCCGCTGTCGACTTCACACCACACACTGAACCGTCTGCTTGAGGATACTTCAGCTGCTCGGTTGAAAACACGCAATCAATACCAAACTTACGAGCCGGATTCTTAGGGAAGTTATGATGACGACGCAAAGTGTCTTTGATTTTCTTCGCTAGAGGATCTTGGATCGTTTTCGTTAAATCAGCGACCATGATCTGCGTTGGGTCAACCTGACCACCAGCGCCCCCCGTAGTGATCACTTTGATCTTGTTGCTGCGGCAATACGCCAACAAAGACGCCTTCGCTCTTACGCTGTCAATCGCATCTAGCACGTAATCAAACTCTTTGCTTAAGTACTCATGTTGATTGTCTGGCGTGATGAAATCATCAATCAGATTGACTTTACACTCTGGGTTGATCAATTTGACACGCTCGGCCATCACTTCAATTTTGCTTTGGCCAACGGTGCCCGTCATCGCATGAATTTGGCGGTTAATATTCGTGACACAAACATCATCCATATCAATCAGAGTCAACTCACCGATCCCAGTACGGGCCAGCGCTTCGACCGCCCATGAACCCACGCCACCAATACCAATAACACAAACGTGTGCAGCGCGAAGAATGTCCACTTCACTGTTGCCATAAAGACGACGAGTGCCGCCAAAGCGTTGATTGTAGCTGTCAGATGCTGGGGTATCGAGTTCACGCATATTGAAGTCCAGATGATCGATAGAAAAACAAAGAGTGCGATTTATACGCACTCTTTGATGAAATGTCTAGATAAGAGGCGGTTCCTCTTTCTTGGGTCGCTATTGTAGCTTTTCTGGCGGTAAAGCCCAAGGCGCTTGAGTTGGTGAGTTTTCCAGCCCAAGTTTCCACACTCGACCAAAATGCTTGTAGTGCCCTGCTTCCGTTCCCGCTCTCGCACCAATACCATGATACAGATCCAAATGGTTCTGTTTTACCGCACCACCAGTGTCTAAAACGATCAGCATTCGCAGTTGATGCGCACCGCTCCACGTACCATCCGCATTCAGCAATGGTACTTCCGCCAAGATTGGTGTGCCCATTGGTAAGATAGAACGGTCACCCGCGACCGCGGCCATTGGCAACAAAGGAATACCAGCCGACCCCGTTACTGGCGCTTCCGCTTTTGGCGCAAAGAAGACGTAAGAAGGGTTTTGCTCCAACAACTCGCGTACTGTTGCGTCGTCGTTGTCCATTACCCATTCTTTAATCGCTTTGAGAGACATTTTTTCACGCGGCACTTCACCACGTTCAATCAAAATGCGGCCAATACTAACGTAAGCTTTATTATTTTTCCCTGCGTACGCGAAGTACTCCAACGTATCATCATCTTCAAAATGCACATAGCCACTGCCCTGCACTTCCATCATAAACGGGTCAATACGGTTAGGCGCATAACCTAGCACTAAACCTTGGCCATCTAATGCCCCGTTGTAGATCTCCGCACGAGTCGGACAATCTGATGAGCAGTTTGGCTTGCCATAAACTGGGTACTTAAAAATGTCGTTTGGTGTATGACGCAGCTCCATCACGGGAGAAAAGTATCCGGTAAACAGCACATTACCTTTTTTATCACCACCACCCAATTGCGCGGCTTGAATGCCAAACGCACTCAACGCACTGGTATCTCCGCTCTGTTGCGCCCACTCACTTAATCGTTGATATAGCGGTTGGTACATCTTCGCCATGGATGGTGACTTTATCACCACTTGCTCAGCTTGCTTGTTAAATTCAGTAAAATCGCGTGGTTTGTTAGACTCAACCACATCCACTTGATTGAGGATCTGAGGAAACTCACCATCAAGATATTGCTGAGCACGATCATTTTGTTGAGCACAGCCAAAGAGTAGGCTCAAAGAGATAATAGGAAGGAGTTTTTTTAACACGTGTCTTTTCCGTAAAAGAGAATAGCAAAAGGATGGCAAACAAATGCTTACGGTGCAATTGAAAAGCAACGACAAAATGTTTCAACGCTAAGCCAATCCGTTTACTCGTTGTAAATTCATTCAGTTAATGCAACATGATAACAGCGGAAGAATTACGGAATTGTCCGGATTATGTTTGGAAGTAAAATTTACTGATTGAGAGATGAAATTGTGATCATCCATATGGCTCACAGACGCAAGAGAGCTCTGCTTAAAAGACAATAATAAAAACGACTATCTTACCGCTATCCTTGCACGCCCCTCTAAACGGAATACAGGTAGATAATGAGCATTGGCATCCAGCTTCATTTCTGCATGCTGCTTACCCACAAAATTGAAGTGCCGCTCATTTGAACCCACTCGATACGAAAACGAATCCCCATCGAATTCAAAACTGGTCGCCACTGTAGAACCATTTACGGTAACACCGCGCTCACTCAACACAAATTCTTCACGAGCATAAGGCGCAACATCTTGCTCAACCCAGCGACCATAAATTGTCGATTTGGGAATGGGCGGATTAATGGTTCGAGTAATCAAATCACTATACAGCATGCACACGACAACGGTTCCAACTATCGCTATAAGCATGAGAGAACGCTCTAGCCACTTACGAAGCATTGATTTAGATGACGTTTTTGACAGATTTGAAGCAGTGATCGCAGCATTCTTATTAACAGCAGAAGACATGAGGTTCACGTATTGAGGAAAGACGCCACCATTGTAACCTTCCCTCTTAACGGGACCAAGAACCTACCTCAATATGTTTGTGCTTTATTCCAAAATTTCACCTTGCCACCAAGTGAATAAAAAGGCATTATTTTGACATAATTAAACAAAGGAATGGCTGTAGTGAAAATTCGTAGTACTGCTCTCGTAAAAGGATTCCGTCAATCAACACCTTATGTCAATGCTCACCGCGGAAAAACCATGGTGATCATGCTGGGCGGAGAAGCCGTCGCACACAAAAATTTTGGCAATATTATAAATGATATCGCACTCATGCACAGCCTCGGAATCAAAGTCGTTGTGGTGTATGGTGCACGTCCTCAAATTAATCAGCTGCTAGAAAAACAAGACCTCACTACGCCTTACCACAAAAATATCCGCATTACGGATGAATCGGCTTTATCTGTTGTTATGCAAGCTGCCGGACAACTTCAGCTTGCAATTACTGCGCGCCTATCAATGAGCCTCAACAATACTCCGATGGCAGGTACCCAGCTCAATGTCGTTAGCGGAAACTACATCATTGCTCAGCCACTCGGCGTTGATGATGGTGTGGACTATTGCCATAGTGGACGCATTCGCCGCATTGACACCGATGCTATCAACCGCACTCTTGATCAAGGTTCAATTGTTCTGCTAGGTCCCATTGCTAGCTCTGTGACTGGCGAGTGCTTTAACTTACTTTCTGAAGAAGTCGCCACCCAACTAGCGATAAAGCTGGGTGCGGATAAGCTGATTGGTTTTTGCTCCGAACAAGGTGTCATTGATGACAACGGCAATGCTGTCGCCGAGTTACTGCCAATTGAGGCGGAGCATGTCATCAAAACGCTCTCTGAAAATACGTCTCCTGATCTAGATTACAACACAGGAACACTGCGCTTTCTTAAAGGCTCTATTGCAGCTTGCCGTGCCGGAGTACCTCGTAGCCACTTGATCAGTTATAAAGTAGATGGCGCCTTAATTCAGGAGTTGTTCTCTTTCGACGGTATCGGAACCCAAGTCGTTATGGCGAGCGCTGAACAAGTGAGGCAAGCTAATATTGACGATATTGGCGGTATCTTAGACCTCATTCGTCCTTTAGAAGAACAAGGTGTACTCGTTAGGCGCTCTCGAGAGCAGCTAGAGCAAGAGATTGGAAAATTTACCATCATCGAAAAAGACGGTTTGATTATTGGCTGTGCTGCCCTTTATCCATACCCAGAAGAGCGTAAAGCTGAGATGGCTTGCGTAGCGATTCACCCTGACTATCGTGATGGAAACCGAGGTTTGTTACTGCTCAACTACATGAAACATCGTTCTAAATCCGAAACCATTGATCAAATTTTTGTCCTCACGACACACAGTTTGCATTGGTTCAGAGAGCAAGGTTTTTACGAAGTCAGTGTCGACTATTTGCCTGGAGCCAAACAAGGGTTATATAACTTCCAGCGTAAGTCCAAAATCTTAGCGTTAGATTTATAGCTTAACCTTAAATCAGGGAGCGAAACTTAACGTTCCACTATACCAACTAACCTCAAAGGGCAGGATTCAGTTCATTGACGCTCAACCCTGCACATCGAGCTTGTTTAGGAACGAGTTTGTTTAGGAGTAAGGCCACACATAAACCCTATTCCGGACTAGCGGGTCATCATGTAAACCCAACTTAGAAATGCGCAAACCATTGCTTGATTTTTGTTCCAATTTTATCTTTTAAATATACATTTGGTTGGCTATACTCTGCTCGCTAGTGATTGGTTTTTAACCAACACGAATGGATCTAGGTGATGTTATGTAGCCTTCACCCTAAAATACTGGGCAATTAAAAAACTAGTTAGCTCCGTATTGCACACCAAGGACAGTTGTTAATCTGACTTTAAATAAGCCGAGACGAGCACTGTTATGAGAACAATCATTTGTAATTCGCTTCAAAGCTTCTGGGATATGGCTGACAATCAGTTTTTAGAAGGCCTAGACGTCCACTGTGTTTTCCCCGTAAATGACGCTATCCGAGATTTTATTCTTGCTTATCAACAGCAATACAAAATACGCAGCGTGTCTTTTACCAATGCGTTTGCAAAACATGCATAAAAGAAGACCGAGCCATAAGCTCGGTCTTCTTGTTTTAGTTAGTAAGCCGCTGTACTAACCCACTCGCACGAGTGGTTTTCACCTTAATGCCTCGCTTCAGAACATTAAGTTCGGCGTAAAGAGCTAAACGCTTTTTCGCGCGGGTAATGCCTGTGTAAATCAACTCACGGGTTAATATCGGGCTAAAGTCTGGTGGCAAAATCATCAGGGTGTAATCAAATTCACTGCCTTGCGATTTATGGATGGTCATGGCGTAAGCCGTTTCATGTTCAGGTACTCGGCTCGGTAAGACCGATTTCACACTGCCGTCAGGTAACTCAAAAAAGACTTTCAAACGCGGTTCTTCTTCACTGTCATCTCGCATGCAAATACCAATATCACCGTTATACAAACCTAAACCGTGATCATTACGCGTAACCATGACGGGTCTGCCGTGATACCAAATTTCATCCTGAACTTGAATGAACTTGCGCGCCGCGAGCGCTTTCTCGATGCGCTGGTTTAGCCCAGCCACACCAAAGTCACCTTCACGGATCGCGCACAGCAGTCGGCATTGGTTGAAAGTATCTAACACCGCTTTGGCTTTGTGCGTTAGCGACTCTGGCTTTCCGGTTTTAGGATCAGTTTCCTGTTGTCCAATGCGTTTGAGGTAACGACCGTATTCCTGCACCAACGTCTGCATCATTTGGTTGTAATGTTGACTACTTAGCGCGAAATGTTCGATGTCAGAAAAGTCACGCGCCCAGACGTTATCTACGCTCGCAGCAGAACCTGAGTTAACCGCTTTTGCCAACTGACCAATGCCTGAGCGAGCATCAAATCGGTAGCTCTTTTGCAGCATACATAAGCTATCGGCAATGCTGGAGGCACTGTTCCCCGTATGGGCTAAAGTATCGAAACCCGTCAGTTTTGCGATGGCTGACGCCTGCTCTTTGCCATAACCCAATGCATGGAACGAACAGATATCACCCAACACTGCCCCTGCTTCAACTGAGGCAAGTTGGTCTTTATCACCTAGCAAAATCAGCCGCGCATGTTTCGGTAAGGCATCGACCACTTTGTACATCATTGGCAAATCGACCATCGACGCTTCGTCGATAACCAAAATATCCAAATGCAGTGGATTTTGCTTGTTGTGACGAAATTCTGCGCTATTAGGAATCGCGCCCAGCAACCTATGTAAGGTACTAGATTCAGTCGGAATTTTGGCTTTTAGCTCCGGAGAAACTGGCAGTTCTTGCACTGCTTTACCAATGGACTCGGTTAATCGCGCCGCCGCTTTCCCCGTCGGGGCCACCAGCTTGATGGTTAGATTTTTCTCGTGCGTCGCCTGTTCAATCAAAGCAGCAAGCAATTTGGTTACTGTCGTCGTTTTACCCGTACCAGGGCCACCAGAAATCACAGCAAATCGACGGGTTAACGCAACTGCCGCCGCGACTTTTTGCCAGTTCACGCAAGCCGTGAGTGGTACGAATTCATCCAGTATTTGCAAATCCTGAACCTTGCGCGCATTGCTAAGCACGGAATCAATGGCGTGCCAATCCAACGATTCGCTTGCGACCACATCAAGGTGGTCACACACCAATTGTTGACGCAACACTTGGTTGCTGCTTCCCGCTTCTACTGCTTTGCCTAACGCGTTAAACAGAAAATGGTATTGACGTGCAAACAAATGGTTGAGTAACTCGGATAATCGCGCAAACTCTTGTGGTTGCAAGTTAACTGCGGCGCCCAACTGATTGAGCTTTTCCGCCAGTGTCACTTCATAATGCCAATAGCGGTGCAGATACAGACGCTCGCCATCGAACATCAGCGGTAAGGCTTCTCCTTGCGCGCCGACCACTGTGGAATTTTTTAATACTTGAATCCAGTCTATGCCTTGCAACTGTGTGTTGAGGGCCAATGCCGACTCACCAAACAGCCCTAGCTTACTGGCTAAATCCGTAGATTGCCCTTGTGCATCGCACAGAGACAGACAGATATGTCCTTTACCAAGCTCACTACTGACAACACCAGCGATAAACGCCAGTGCTTGGCTGTCCGACTGTTCATCATGCGTTTGAGAATCAATAAAACAGGCGAATTGGTAGTCGAGCTGACGAATAGCACCTTTGTGCGCCAAGCGTTCCAGCACTACCAATAGGCTATCTTGGTCAGCATGAAGATTGTGATTTGTCGTCATTATAGTAGCTCCATCTGCCCGGCTTGAGTTGAGCGCGTTTCAAGTGCTTGACCATCAATCAAACGATCCATCTCTTGTAAGAACTCTAAGGTTGGTTTCGCGGCAAAAATGCCGTGGTCACTCTGCCCGTCCATGCCGCGCAAGAACAAGTAATACACGCCACCGAAGTGCTGTTCATAATCATAATTGGCCAATCGGCTACGTAGGAAACGATGCAGGGCTAACGCATAAATCTGGTACTGCAAATCGTAGCGGTGATCTGCCATCGCCGATTTCAGAGCCTCACCATGGTAGCTCGTTACGTCGTCGCCAAGATGATTCGATTTCCAGTCAAGTACGTAGTATTTACCTTGATGTTCAAACACCAAGTCGATAAAACCTTTGAGCATGCCTTGCACGGTTTGGAAACCTAAATCCCCCGCTTTCGCCGACAACGGATCGTGACGTTGAATGACTCGGTTTAACGCCGGTGCAGACAAAACTTCAATCGGCAACAAAAATTCCATCTCCACCAAACGTTGCGACGGTGCTTTTTGATTCAGCAGCAAAGACTTACCATCCAACGGCGTTGCGAGTACGGTATCAATCAATTGCTGTAAAATGGGTAACCACTCTTCATCGAGCTGTTCGCTTTCCATCAAACCAAGGATGATTTGTGTATTCTCTTCCGTCGTGGCTGGCTGAGTAAATTCAATTTCCTCAAACAGGCTGTGCAGGAACGTACCCGGACGCGCACCACGAGGGAAGGTAAAAATCGAACGCTCTGGCTCCACCAAATCCGCTTCGTCTTGTTCTTCAGATGAGTCGATATCGAAACCTGTAATCTCAATCGTGGCATCATGCTCGGCGTGATGGGAGCCTTGCTTGACCAAGCCAGAGTAACTGGTGATGCGCCAGTTTCTGTCGATAGGGTTTTGCAGTTCTTTCGCACTAAGATCGTGTACTTCTTCTTGTGGCGCTACGTACTTGTCTTCGAGTTGCTGCGGCGGATCGGCCACAACGACACAATCAAGCTCGTCTTGTTGCTTTGTTAAACCTTGGTGCAAATCGTTAATGCCACCTTCTTGACCATTCTGAATCAAATAGCCAATCGCACTGCGGTGTACGCCAGTTGGCTCTTTGGTCGAACGACCATTGCGCAAAGGCGAGGCTCCAATAAAACACGCATACACAGCACGCGTTAGTGCCACGTATATCAAGCGTAAGTCTTCCGCCAAACGCTCTTTATCCGCTTGCTTCATGGACGCATCGTTGCCAGTGATATCCAGTACCGTGCGGTCATTGGCTGCATCGTAATATTTGGCTTCACTGGCTTCTCGATAGCTGAACACAAACGGCAGAAATACGAGGTCATACTCCAAGCCTTTTGATTTGTGAATAGTTACGATCTGCACTAAGTTACGTTCCGATTCTAAACGTTGGATTTGGTCATCACTGCCACCCAAACCGTTTTCCGCATCACTGATGGACTGAGCGAGCCAACGCAGCAGACCGTGGTCGCTATCCAGTTCATTACTGGCTTGTTGAAGCAGTTCACCGATGTGCATTAAATCGGTAAGTACTCGCTCACCATTCTCACCCTGTGAACTCGCGCCTTCTTCTAGTAATCGCTCGGCGATATGGCGTTTGCTGATCACCGCGCGCAACATCGGCAGCACACCACGTTGAACCCAAAGTTTGCGATATTCTTTGAATTCGTTTACGGCGTTTTCCCACACAATTTCATCGTTATTAAGTGCATCCAAACTTGCTGCGTCGAGGGCAAACAGCTCAGAAGCAAGACTTGCACGCAGCGCACGGTCATTTTCTGGCGTCAGCACCGCTTGCAGCAGACGCTGTAGATCCTGCGCCACCGAACTGGTAAACACACTGTCTCGGTTAGACAGGTACACGCTGGCAATACCTTGGTCTGCCAACGCTTGTTTGATCATTCGACCTTCGCTACCTGTTCGAACCAACACCGCAATATCGCCCGCTTGAACCGCTTTCTGTTTTTCGCCATTCACCAGACACGCTTGCCCCTGTTGAGCCTGCGTCAAAATGGTTTGGATTTGGCTTGCGGTCGCCTCTGCCATTCGAGTCAAATACTCGCCTTTTGGTAGCGGTTTATCGTCCGCTTCTTGCAACCAATAAGTCAGCGCCGGTTGCTTTTGGCCACCCATAGTCCAAATGCGTTTTTCGGCATTGGGACTGTACTTAACGGGTAAGAACGGAATATCCGAATCGTAGATAAATGGACTATCAGGCAAGGCAAATACTTGGTTTACCGCCTGCACCATATCTGCGCTAGAACGCCAGTTGGTCCCAAGCGTGTAGTGGGCACTTACTTGGTTACGCGCTTTGATATAGGTGAAAATGTCTGCGCCACGAAAGCCATAAATCGCCTGCTTGGGGTCACCGATCATAAACAAACCACATTCCGGGTTGTTCAGATAAATACGGCTGAAAATACTGTATTGAAGCGGATCGGTATCTTGGAACTCGTCAATCATTGCGACAGGATACAAAGTACGAATACGCGCCGCTAAAAGCTCGCTTTCGTCCGTATCGATAGAAGCAGAAAGTTGCGTCAGCAAATCATCAAAAGAGAGCCACTGTTTTTGATTTTTCGCGTTAGCCAGCATCACACGACAATGTTCAATCGCATGAGCAAGCAGTGGCACTTTTAAGCTGATTGGGTTGGCAAGAAATGTTTCAATGGCTTCAAATACCGCATGCTGCGGCGCACTGCCTTTCGGTGTTTTTTCCAACAAGACGTTTTGCGCGAATTTCTCCAGCTTGTCTGGATAATCGTAACCTGTAGTTTCCGTTGCCGCCCAAGCGTTTACCGCCTCCAACCACGTCGGCAGAGACTTTTTGGTGTAGCTGCGTTTGTTAATATCTGAATCTGAAATCAGCGTTAAGAAGTCATCTTGGCTTTCTCGCCACTGTGCTTTTAATACATCAATTTTTTTCAAATTTTCAGTATGAAGATCAGCCAAACTGCCTTTCATTGCAGGAACAGAAAGGCTTAACGGCGCACCGGTTAAGTAATTGCTGATGTCAGACAACAACGCAGATGGAGAGCCCCATAGCTGGCGGATTTCTCCCGCCAAAGTAAATGGCAATGGGTAGAAATTGCGGCGCCAGTAATCGGCTACAACTTGCGCTTTTAGGTGGCTTTCATCGGTCACAAACTCGTTATTAAATCGGCTGCCAGATTCAAACGCATTTTGCGTTAGCATACGTTGGCAAAAACCGTGAATGGTGTAGACCGCCGCCTCGTCCATCTGACGCTCTGCCTGCAATAAAATTTCTGCGGCTTGCTTGTGATCGTCAAACTCATTAAGCAAAGGTTGGATCACCGGATCGGAACTCTGTCCACGCGCAAACGCGATTCGCGCATCATGGATTCTTGCCCTGATACGATCGCGTAATTCCGCAGTTGCCGCTTCGGTAAAGGTTACGACCAGAATTTGGTCGACCGTAAGCGGTACGCGATGTCGAGTTTCCACGCTGCCATGACCAAGCAAAAGACGCAGATATAAACCTGCAATAGTGAAGGTTTTACCTGTACCTGCTGATGCCTCGATTAACCTCGCACCGTGCAGAGGAAACGTCATCGGTTCTAGTGGCGTTGGTTGAGGTTGCTCTGTGCGGTCTAACGTATGTAGAGGACACTCTGCACCTGACATTTGATCCATAACGCTGAATCTCTCCGGATTATTTACTAGGACGTATCACCTAATAAATGTGATCTATAGTTAAAAATTCTATTAATATGTTTAACAAGTTGGATAATTTAGAGCTTTGTGAGATCTTTCTCACGGTTATCCATAAGACGTACCGTTAGTATGCGCCCCACGAGATAAGCCAAACCTTTTTGGCAACACAACTCAAATGAATTAAACAAAAGTATCATGGTCCCTCTGACCTTGTGGCCGTACAGCGAACGCCCTACAAAAAATAATGATTTTCTGGCGGCCACCCTACTCTTCCTTCTCTTTATCCAACTGTCTTTATTACGCTTTTACGTCATCAGCGTCTTGAACCGCTAAGCGCGCACCTTGCAAAACTAATGCTGTCAGCACACGAACTTCTGAGGCCAACTCATCATTCCAAGCAGGCCAAATTCGAGAGATGTACGCGTTATTGCCTTCGCCCGGGCTCATGAAGCCATCATTGAATGCGTCAGCCATTTTCTTCAAAGATTTCTCTTCGTCATCGACCCACTGACCGCGGCTAAAGCCCGCTTCAACACAAGCCAACGCCGTTTTCGGGAAATAAGGCAAAGGCTTAGTCATGCCTTCGAAGAACAAGCGAACTAATTCAGTCAGTAGCTGTTTGGCATACTGCGCATCGGCAATGTCTGGGTAGATCAAATGCAGCGCGCCTTCTTTACGATCGTAGCCAATCAGATGGGTTTTCTTAGCATGACCCGACGCCGACATGGCAAGGTGATCGATCCACGCTGCAAGGTAATCCTGCGAGCGAATCTTACCGCTTCGGTAACGAATCAACCCAGATTGGTAACACTGGGTTAGCCAACCTGTTAGGCGAACGTTTTTCTCTTCGCCTTCATTTCGCTCAAACAAGGAATCAAACGTCAGGTCGATTTCCAAATCGTCTTGAGGCGCACCAGATAAAAACGCCAGTTTGTCCACCAGCTCTTCCGCCTGAACTCGGTTGGTTTCAAATTCGATATCACCAAACGCCCCCACCGGCAGTTTGCCTTGCGCACGCTGTTGACTCATAAAGTGTTTAAGCACCTCTGTTTTTTTCTCTGGCTGCATCAATGTCGTTTCAAGCAAGGTTTCTAACAGCTCATCACGCATTTGATAACTTTCCAAACCACCTAAAACAAAGGGTTCGTCGTCTTCCATCACCGGCAGTGGCGGCTCAAAGATTACTTTTAAGCGACGATTGAAAAAATACTGCACCGGTAAGCGCCAGAAACGTTGCAACTCGACTAAGTCGAGCTCAAGCGGGAACGTCGCTCCTAACAGATAGTCGTCTAATGCCCGATTAAAATCACGACGAACATAGCCTTGCGATTGACTACTTTGAGTCAATGCCGCTGGAATCCACTCTTTCGCGTAGCTGGCGTGCATGCCTTGGAACGCACTTGGGCTAAACGGCACCATGGCGTGGGTATTCACCAACGCATTTAATAAGTTGTCGCCAGACTCATCAACGGGCAACGCTTCATCACCACTTAAACAATAGTTTTGGTGGCAGTATTCCATCAGCTCAGAAACCAGAACCGAAGGTACTCGCTCGGTGTTGTCTTGGATTGAACGGCCAACATAACTGATGTAGAGCGTTTGCTGTGCCGATAGCATTGCTTCGAGGAATAGGTAACGGTCATCATCTCGACGCGAACGGTCGCCCGGTTTGGTTCTTCCGGTCATCAAGTCAAAGCCTTCTGGCGGCATGGAGCGTGGGTACACGCCGTCATTCATCCCCAGTAGACAAACGGTTCTAAACGGAATAGAGCGCATCGGCATCAGGGTACAAAAGTTCACTTGACCAGCCAGGAAGCGCTGGCTGACTCGTGTGCCAGATAATTTGTTTTGAAGGTATTGGCTGATGATCGACGGCGACAACGCATCATCAAATGCGGCATCAGCTAATTGCTCTTTGAGTTGGCTGAGCGTATCGCGAATGGATTTGAGCGCCATTTCGCCTTCTAACTCAACTGAGAAGAAGTCATCCAGCAGTGAAACCAAAGTCTCTCGCCAACCATCAATAGTCTGAACATGAGAAAGTTTGCTTCGATAAGTGCTAATTTGTTGGATAAAGTGTGCCAACTTGCCCGCCAGCTCTGCACCCATGCCTTGCACTTCGTTGTACGGAGATAAACTGCCTTGCTCGGTTTCAAACAAACCTGCGGATTCTGGCATCGCGTAGCCAAGCAACATGCGTTGAATACCAAATTGCCATGTGTTTTGACGGGTTTCCGGCAGTTCAAATTCGCGTCCGGTATTGGCATCCAACCCCCAGCGAATTCCCGATTCTTCAACCCATTGTTTGGCTTGTAAGAAATCATCTTCGCTGAGTTCAAAACGCTTTAATATCGCCGGAGTTTCCAGAAGTTCGAGTAGTTCTGATGCCAAACAGCGCGTACTGGGTAAGTTCACCAACTGCATAAATGCGGCCAGAATTGGGCTCTCTTGATCGGCGGTTCGGTCAGAAATCGAATAGGGAATAAAACGCTCACCCGGCGCGTTACCAAAGACCGCCTGAATCGCAGGGCTGTAAGCGTTGATGTCCGCGACCATCACGATAATATCGCGCGGTTTTAACGTTGGGTCAGCATCGAACATCGCCAATAGTTGATCATGCAGCACTTCCACTTCGCGCATCGGGCTGTGACAAGCGTGTAGGCTCAGTGATTTATCACCCAAGCTAACCACTTGTTTGTGATGACTGTTTTCAATCTGTTGGTCATCTTGATGTTCTTCAAGATTGAGAATATCCGCTTGCAATTGATGGAGCAGACTGTCGCGCTCAACATCAACAAAGGCTTCAATTTCATGAGATTCCAGCTGAGACAACAGATACATATTGTCACGCCCGAGTTTACCCATGGATGCCAACAGACTGTTTCCGACCACATCGGTGTGCAGCTCATCGATCACATTATCTTCCAGTGATCCTTTCAGTTGCTCAGTTTCACCTTGCACTTCCGAGTGATCGTCCTGCCACACAACGTGCTGACGATGTTTCGCCGCCAAACGAGCCAGATATTTGCGATCTCGAACTTCACCCCAGTAATAACGACACGGGTTGGTGAACATCAGATGCACGTCGATGTGTTCACCAATTGCTTTTAGCGCATCCATATAGCGAGGCGGCAACGAAGAAATGCCAAAAACAAACAAACGCTTGGGTAAATGGTCAAAATTGCCGTTAAAACTCTCTAACGTGTCGATAAAGTGCTCATAAAGGTTGGCACGGTGATATGGAGACTGTCCTAATGACACAGTGTGATCATACAACGCTTGCCATAAGATCGGCTGCCACGGATGCTCATCTTCCAGCTCTGGCACACTCTGCCCAGCTTCCCAACTTGCGATCCACTCCGGACGATACACCAAGTAACCATCGAAAATATCGGCAATTTTCTCAGCCAGCTGATACAGCTTAGAGTGATCACTGTCATCTTTGAGGTACTGCGCTAACGGCGAAAACACGTCTCGGTTGAGAAGCCCCGGCAGCAGATGCATCAGCTTCCACGTCATCGCTTCTTTGTTAAACGCACTGCGTTTTGGCACGTCTGGCAACACCTGCGTAAACATTTCCCAAATGAAGGTTGCAGGGAGCGGAAAATCAATGTTTGCGGCAACACCAAACTCTTTGGCCAATTCCATTTTTAGCCATTGGGACATGCCCGGACTTTGAACCAGAATTTGTTCTTTTTCGAACGGGTTTTCCAGCGGACTGATTCGAATCAGTTCGACAAGGAGTGATTTAAGAACGTCAACTTGGTTGGAGTGATAAACAGTAAACAAATTGGGAATACCGAGCGCCGATTGAAACTGTTAGCTAGCTTAGCACAGCCCCATTTAAACCCGCAGTGATCTCGCGTTCGGAAAAAACAAAAGGTTATATATCACTCAAATAGAGTATGAATCTTCTGAATTTTCACATGTCAATCAAGTCTGACACTTCCATACAAAACGTGACATTCGTCGCAACTATTCCATAATAAAAAACACTGTTTTATACTCCCTCTACCCATAATTTATAAACAAACAAAAAGTATGTTTCGCAAACTGTCTTCCAACAGCGCTTGGCTGATTGCTTTTTTTGCTTGCTTTGCAGTGTACCTGTCGATCGCTTGTTATCCTTTTGTGTTGTCTAACAATCAGAATGAACCACTAACCTTTTTGCAAGGTTACTATTTGGTTTCGACTCAATATGGCTGGCTGGGCTTGATCGCTCTTCCATTTATGTTGTTGAGTTTATTGCTCTCTTTTCTACCGACTCGAGCATTCAAAGGTATCGTGATCGCTATCGCGGTCTGTCTATTGATCATGTTTAAAGTCGATATCCTCGTTTTTCAGCAATACAAACTTCACATCAACGCCCTATTAATCCGTATGTTTTTCGAAGGTGGCGGTGATGTCTTCGATATTTCGTGGATGAGTTGGCTTATCTTCGTCAGTGAAGTTGCCGTTCTGGTGATCGGGCTCGCCTGTACCGTTTGGGTAAGTAATAAACTGGCACAAAGCCGAGCTAAGTTCGTTTTGATCAGCGTTTGGTTTGCTGTATTGCTTAGCACGCAGATGATTCATGCGTACAAAAACGCACTTTACGACGATGAAGTCAGTCAGTTTTCGAATAACTGGCCACTTTACTACCCGCTGACGGCTCGTAAATTCATTTACAAACACGACCTAGTGGATGAGAACATTGCATCGAAGAACCGCGTAGAGTTAACCAACATTGAACGTAGCTCACTCAACTACCCGCTTGCGCCGATTCAAGTGCAAAGCAAAGAGAAACAGCCCAATGTTTTGTTTATCTTGGTTGACGCGTGGCGCTACAGTGATGCGACGCCGGAAGTCATGCCAAATGTCAGCAAGTTCGCCGAAAAAACGGTGAATTTCACACAACATATGAGCGGCGGCAACTCAACTCAAGCGGGTATTTTCAGCCTGTTTTACAGCTTGCCAGCGACCTACTGGGAAAGCTTTTACGCAAGTCAACGCTCTCCTGTGTTTATGGATACGCTGCAAGCAGAAGGCTACCGCATGGGCATTTTTGGCTCAGCACCGCTCACCAGTCCGCCACTCTCTCGCACGGTATTCAAAAAAGTGTCGGACTTGACCCTGAAACAAACTGGGGAAACAGCTGTCGAGCGCGATCAGCAGATAACAGACAAGTTCATCGAGTTCCAAAAGCAGGACAGCGACAAGCCGTACTTTGGTTTTCTGTTCTACGATGCCGCCCACGGCACGGTGTTTCCTGAACCTGAATTTGCGAAATTCAAACCATACTGGGAACGCGTTGACCACATTTTGCTCAACAACGATTTTGACGCTTCGCTTTACCACAATCGATACAAGAACTCGTTGTACTACATCGACAGCTTGATTGGTGATGTGCTGAAAAATGTCGACTTAGACAATACCATTGTGGTGATTTCATCAGATCATGGTGAAGAGTTTAATGACCATAAGATGAACTATTGGGGCCACACGGGTAACTACAGTGACGTTCAAGTACATGTGCCTCTTTACGTGTACATGCCAAATCGTCAGCCAGAGCAAGTTGATTACCGCACGACCCATTTTGACGTCGTGCCAACCATGATGAATACGCTGTTTAACGTTCAAGGCACAACGAGTTCATACAGCGTTGGTCATAACTTGTTTGATAGCTCTGCCTCTCGCGATTGGTATATTGCAGGCAGCTACTACAACTATGCATTGGTCGGCAAAGAACTGATGCTTGTGGTCAACCCTGGCGGGCACTCTCAGCAACTGAATCGCCAGTTAAAAGTCGAGAAAGAACAGAAAGTTCCTGTCGATATCATTCGTCATTCTCTGGATGAGATGTCGCGATTTTACAAAAAAGGCTAGCGTCCAACATCGACGCCGATTGAAATAAAAAAGCCTCTTGGTTGTAAGACCAAGAGGCTTTTTCCTATCTGCTATTTAAGCGTGATGAGCGTGCATCAAGCGTGGCTGAATCAATAAGTTGTTGATGTATTGTAAAGCCACATAAGAGACAACAAATGTTGCCACAATCAACTCAAGACCAGCTAAGCCTCGCACTTGTTGAACATAGTGCGCAGCCAATCCTTGCAACTCCATCCAATTCGCCATTTTAAACAGCGCCGTCGCACCGATCACCATCGGGAAAGTGAACGCCGCATAGCCTGGGCTAAATGGCAGTCTAAGCAATTTAAAGAATGCGAGGTAAATGATGGCTGTCATCAATACCGCGATACCAAATAGCATAGCGATGATCACTGGTGATGGTGTCGCAGTGACCGTTAAGTACCCTGCCAATGATAGACTTGCTGGCGCTGCCATGATTGCCATTGTTGGTTTCGCTGCATCCGGAATTTCATGGGTGAACATGAAACGGTAAATCATCATCGGCAACATGATCGCGTACGCCACCATACCAAACATCAATGCACCTTGTGCCACTGGTGCTAACATCGGGTTGCCAGAGAAAGACACATCCGCAACGATGATACCCACAGGCGGTACAAACCAACTAGGAACCATGTGGTGCAATTCAAAATCTTTGGCGCGATGGTAAACAAAGCTCACCAAGAACACGATGTGCAAAACCACCGCAATCAGCCAAAGCGCATCGCCAGCTAATGGGTAAAAATGGCCGAGAGAGTTCGATACCACCATAGTGCCCATCGCAAATGTCGGAACCACGCTGCCCACAACCGGATGAGCAAGATCTTGTCTCAACAGATGATTATGTAGCAAAAACTTGGTTGCCAATATAGCCAACAATATGCTTGCGATACCCGCACTAATCCACTGTCCGTAGCCATGTAATTCGGCGAAGTTTTCCCAACTCCAGCCCAAGCTTGCAATACCAAGAGCCAAACCCGCCATTGGAGTTGGCGCTCCCATTACTTTTGCTTTTGTTCTTTGAATCATGATGACCTCAACCAGACTCACTCTTGATGGGACGTATAATACGCTTGCACTTCGTTCCGATATATCTAATTATTTAAAACAAACGTTCAGAATTACTTAACGGTGGGGTATGGCAAGTCACATTTCTCTTAAACAACTGAAAGTGTTTACGACGATCACGCAGCACAAAACGCTCACAGCGGCTTCTGATAGTCTCTTTTTATCGAAAGCCGCAGTGAGCATGGCACTCTCAGAATTAGAAAAACAGATCGGCCATCACTTGTTTGATCGTGTTAATAACCGACTGATTTTGAACCAAGAAGGTCAAAAACTGCTACCACTGGCGGATGAGTTACTCAACCGAGCCAAAGACATCGAGAGCATTTTCGATGGTGACCAAGCGCTATCGGGCCAACTTCGCATTGGTGCCAGCGACACCATTGGCAACCAAGTCGCGCCCTATTTGCTTAGCGAATTTCGTCAGCAAACGAACCATCGTTCTCAAAGCCTGTTCATTTCTAACTCCGCACAAATCTGCGACATGCTGACCGATTACGAGTTAGACATAGCCCTCATTGAAGGCAAAACACTTCACCCTGAATTGCAGTCTACCCAGTTTAGCGAAGATGAAATGTGCGTGATTTGCGCGCCCGATTACCCAGCCGCGCATGAAGGGCCAGTAAACTTAACCGAGCTAGAAAACAGTGAATGGATATTGCGAGAGGCAGGATCTGGTTCACGCGAATTTTTTATGCGCGTTGTCGCACCGCGCTTAGAACATTGGCATGAAGCTTTTCAGCTCAATACCACCGAAGCGTTGATCAACTCAGTGTCTGCTGGGCTGGGCTTGGGCTGCTTGTCACGTTTGTCTGCAGAACCTGCTATTCGTGACGGCCGTGTAAAACTGCTCGACATGCCTTTAGATATGAAACGTCGCTTCTGGTTACTGGTTCATAAAGAGAAATATCAAAGCCCATTGCTCAAAACGTTTATCGAATTTTGCCAAGATTGGGAACGACCAACCAACCTTCCTTTGGGGAATAAATCCGCAAAGTGAAACCAAGATAGTTTAAATGCTAGTCAGTTAGTTGTACGTGTCTCTCATTCTGGGGCTTGTCGCTAGACTTGATTGGTCAAAAACTGTATAAAAAGCCAGTATCAATACACCAAATTAGGGGACCAACCATGGCTGTAATCGTCAAGTACGTGGTAGAACGCAATGGAGAAGAGAAAATGACTTTTACCTCTAAAGCGGAAGCTGACGCATACGACAAAATGCTGGATATGGCGGACGAGTTATTCTCACTGCTAGGTAAGAGTGAACTTCTAGAAGACGAAGGTAAGCAAGAAGATCTTGCAATGTTCCTTGCGCAAAACAAAGAAGAAGTGCTTTACGCTCTTGGTGCAAAACGTAAACCTGCACCAAAAAAAGCAAAGAAGCTTGAAGCTGTTGAAGAAGATAGCGAGCAAGAAGACGCTGCATAAGCCTCTCATTTGTTTAGAAAAAACGTCGCATTATGCGGCGTTTTTTTTATTCCTTCCGTTTATCTCCATATATCTCTGAGAATATAAAGAACCGATTTAATATCCCAAATTGCTCTAAATTTCATGTTGCAGATTAGTGTGACTTAGATCTAGTCTAAATGGGTTCGGTGATGGGGTACCACCGGAATCGAAAGATTCGAACCGCTGTTAAAGCTAATGACTCCTACAGAAACGAAAACAGGTCAGCCCTGTTGGAAGTGCTTTCGCTTATGTTGTGAAAGCGAGAGTTCTGTAGTGAGCAATTCAACTCTTCTCCAACCCCGCTCCTGTTTTCTCAAAAAATAAAAATACACTGGGAAAACATTATGCAATATTCACACGAAATCCAATCAATGTGCCCGATTCAACGTGGCGATCTTCATGCATCTGCACCGATCCCTGTTGAAGGCGCAATGATCAATCCAAAAGACGTTATCGCGATTTCTGGTCTTAGCCACGGCGTTGGTGCTTGTGCTCCTCAACAAGGCGCAGCAAAACTGACTCTTAACGTCAAAAACGGCATCATCGAAGAAGCTTTGATCGAAACGATCGGCTGTTCAGGCATGACTCAATCAGCCGCGATGGCCGCAGAAATCCTAACTGGCAAAACCATTCTTGAAGCACTGAATACCGACTTGGTATGTGATGCTATCAACGTCGCGATGCGCGAAATCTTCCTTCAATTTGTTTACGGTCGTACTCAATCTGCTTTCTCTGAAGGCGGCTTGGAAATTGGTGCGGCACTGGAAGACCTTGGTCAAACTCAACGTAGCCAAGTGGGTACTAGCTACTCAACCAAAGCAAAAGGCGTGCGTTACATGGAGTTGGCTGAAGGCTACGTAACAAAACTCGCACTAGACGAAAACAAAGAAGTGATTGGTTACCAATATCTCAACCTAGGCAAGATGATGAAAGCCATCAACGAAGGCGTATCTGCTGCAGAAGCCGCAGACAAAGCAACGGGGACTTACGGTCGTTTTGACGAAGCCGTAACGATCATCAACCCACGCCAACAATAATTGCCACCAAGAGGAAAGAGATTATGAACACTCCAATTACTGAATCTGTACGTCGCACATTAGACGAAATGCAACTTTCTTCTCTGGAAGAGGCTTACCAATACTGTATGGATCGTGGTATCGACCCTAAAGCACTAGTGATGGACACTCAACCTATCGCGTTTGAAAGCGCTGCCGATGCCTACACTCTAGGTACCGCTTTGGCGATTTTCCGCGGTGCAAAAACAGCAGAAGAAGCGGCAAACATCATCGGTGAAGGTCTTCAGGCGTGCACTAAACCCGGCAGCGTGGCAGAGCAACGCCGAGTGGGTATCGGTCACGGTGCATTGGCGGCTCGTCTATTGAATGAAGAAAGTGGCTGTTTCGCTTTCCTTGCCGGTCATGAGTCATTCGCAGCGGCAGAAGGCGCAATCAAAATCGCATTGAACGTGAACAAATCACGTAAAAATCCGTTGAAAGTTATCCTAAATGGTTTGGGTAAAGACGCCGCTTACCTAATCTCACGCATCAATGGTTTCACTTACGTACGCACTCAATACAACTACCAAACTGGTGAGTTAGTGGAAGTAGAACGTCGCCGTTTCTCCCAAGGTCCACGTGGTGAGATCCTTTGTTACGGTGCAGACGATGTGCGTGAAGGCGTGGCTATCATGCATAAAGAACAAGTGGATGTGAGCATCACTGGTAACTCAACCAACCCGACTCGCTTCCAACACCCAGTAGCAGGTATCTACAAAGCGGAACGTAACCGTGAAGGCATGCCTTACTTCTCAGTTGCATCAGGTGGTGGTACTGGTCGTACTCTACACCCGGATAATGTGGCGGCAGGTCCTGCCTCTTACGGTATGACAGATACCATGGGTCGCATGCACGCCGATGCGCAATTCGCGGGTAGCTCTTCAGTACCTGCACACGTAGCAATGATGGGCTTCATCGGTATGGGCAATAATCCAATGGTAGGTGCAACGGTTGCACTTGCAGTAGAGGTCGGTGAGCTAAGCCTCTAAGTCGATTTATCGCTTTACTACCCAAAGCCAGTAAATCCAACAAACCCAGTGTAGGGGGAGTGACTTCGGTCCTCCCCTTATTTTTTGCGATGCTCCCTTCTCCCACTTCACTGTGTCTCTGCCCAAAATCGGTCTGATAAGGCTTTTGCGACACATTTCTCATCAGACAAACATATCTCTAAAAAGACAAAAGGTATCCATCTACGGACTTTCTCCATTTCCCCTCTTTAAACTCCCTAGCACTCTCATTATGATGACTGACAACTTAATTATTTCTTGTCAATGAACAGACGAGACACAAGACTCAACACATGGAGATCAACTATGGCTTTCTTCTCTCTAGCCTTTGGTACGGCAACTAAAAACCGCGACGGCAAAATCATTGAAGCGTTTTTCCCAAACCCAGTTCTTAACCCAAGCGAAGCGCTTGTTAACGCACTAGCAGCAGTAGCAGGTTACGAGCAAGGCAACCAAGCTATCGAGATCTCTGCAGCACAAAGCGCAGAACTGGCAGCAGCATTTGAAGCAAACGGCGATGCGGCAAACGCATCTTTCGCAGCAAAAGCAGCAGAATCAGCACAACCACTTGTACTGGTTATCCTTGCCACTGACGAACAGCCACAAAGCGTTGCTGAAGGTTTCTTAAAACTTCAACTTATCTCTAACCGCCTAGTTCAACCGCACGGCACGGTACTAGACGGCATCTTCGGTCTACTACACAACATCGCATGGACTAACGAAGGTCCAATCGATCTACCTGAACTAGCAGAGCGTCAAATTGAAGCTCGCCTAGCGGGTCGTGCACTAAGCGTAGATTGCGTAGACAAGTTCCCTAAAATGGTGGACTACGTAGTACCAACTGGCGTTCGTATCGCTGATACTTCTCGCGTACGTCTTGGCGCACACGTTGGCGAAGGCACAACAGTAATGCACGAAGGCTTCATCAACTTCAACGCGGGTACAACAGGCGTGAGCATGGTTGAAGGTCGTATCTCTGCTGGCGTAGTGGTTGGTAACGGCTCTGACATCGGCGGCGGCGCATCTATCATGGGCACACTATCTGGCGGCGGTAAAGTTGTAGTTTCTATCGGTGAAAACTCTCTACTAGGCGCGAACGCAGGTCTTGGCTTCCCAATGGGTGACCGTTGTACTATCGAATCAGGTCTGTACGTAACTGCTGGTTCTAAAGTACGCATGCTAGATTCTGCTGGCCAAGAAGTAGAAGTAGTGAAAGCACGCGATCTTGCAGGTGTTTCTGACCTACTGTTCCGTCGTAACTCTGTAACAGGTCAAATCGAGTGTCTTGCTAACAAGAGCGCGGTTGAACTGAACAGCGAACTGCATAAAAACAACTAATTCATTCGTGAATTAACCCTACGAAAAATCCCCCAGCAGGAAACTGTTGGGGGATTTTTTAGCTTACAGCAAAATGCGTGATTACTGATTTAAAAAGCTGACCGCTTTATCTGGGAAATCAGTAAACAAACCATCCACTTTTACTTGGTTGTAGTACACATCCATCATGCCTTCAAAGCTGTCAGTGTACGCTGGAATGCGTCCTGGATCGGCGCGGAACGTGTATGGATGCACTTGCAAGCCAGCGTCTTTTGCAGCCTTCATCAACGGCTTGATGATGATATTGTCTTTGGTTGACTTATCATCCACCAGCATCGGCTTCCAAGGTCCAATTCCTTCCGCGTAACTCGCTACTTTCTTCATTCCGTCGGCTTCGAACATCCAGTCATAACTGTATGGTGTTGCCTTGTCGCCTTTGTACACCATAGTTTCGTTCCAGTCCGTGTAAGCCATAAGCTGAACGAGCTTTAAGTCCATGTCCATTGCAGGCATGAGTTCACTGTTGATGCGTTGAAGTTCATTCGCATCAAAACACTGAAGGTAGACTTTGTCGTCTTGAGAGCCGTAACCGTACTGCTTCAAGACTTTAAGTACTGCTTTAGAAATGTCCTTACCTTCATGACGATGGAACCAAGGCGCTTTAATTTCTGGGTAAATACCGATGTCATAACCCAGCGTTTTGTTTAAGCCTTGGATCAGCTCAATCTCTTCAGCAAACGTCGGCACGGTGAAATCAGATTTCCACATAGGGAATCGGGTTGGATAGCCCGCTACTTTGTTGCCTTTGTCATCGATATTAAAGCCTTCAGTTACTCGCAAGGATTTGATTTCCGCCAGAGTGAAATCAATCGCATAATAACGACCATCTTTACGTGCACGATCAGGAAAACGCTCCGCAACATCCGTTACGCGATCGAGATAATGGTCATGCAACACGACCAACTGGTCATCTTTCGTCATTACCACATCTTGCTCTATGTAGTCAGGTTTCATTGCGTAAGCAAGTGCTTTGGCTTCTAGCGTGTGCTCAGGCAAGTAGCCCGATGCACCACGATGCGCAATGACAAGCGGCTTCGCAATCGCACCAGCAGAGAGGCTAAGTGCTAAAAAAGTAAGACATACTGACTTTGTTTTCATTGTTATTTCCTTGATAAAGCGAAGAGGCAGTATTCCACTGCCTCTTTAAATAAATATTACGCTAGCGCTTCCTTCTCGCGCTCTTTTTGCTCGTGGTGCGCACGTTCACCTAAGAAGGCGTACATCAAACACACGATAGAAGTAATACAAGAACCCACTAAGATGATAAAGCCACCATCCCAGCCAAAGTGGTCTACGGTGTAGCCCAAAATCGCGTTTGCGGCAACTGCCCCACCCAGGTATCCAAACAAACCAGTAAGACCAGCGGCAGTACCTGCGGCTTTCTTCGGAGCGAGTTCAAGTGCGTACAAACCGATCAGCATAACCGGACCATAGATTAGGAAGCCAATTGCAATAAGCGCCATCATATCTACTGTTGGGTTGCCTGCAGGGTTAAACCAATAAACCATCACTGCAACTGTCACTAACACCATAAATAAGATACCAGCAGGTGCACGACGACCTTTGAACAATTTGTCAGAGATCCAACCACACAATAGTGTTCCTGGAATGCCAGCCCATTCGTATAAGAAATAAGCCCATGACGATTTATCTACCGAGAAATCCTTCGCTTCTTTTAGGTAAACAGGTGCCCAGTCCAGTACGCCGTAACGAATTAGGTAAACAAATGCGTTTGCAATTGCAATCGACCAAAGAAGTTTGTTGTTGAAGACGTATTTGAAGAAGATTTCCTTCGCTGTCATTTCTTGTTCATGGGACTTGTCATAGTCATCTGGGTAATCGTCTTTGTATTCTTCAATAGGAGGCAGACCACAAGACTGAGGGGTATCGCGAACCGTCATCCAAACAAACACAGCAACCAACGTGGCGAAAAATGCAGGAACATAAAATGCAGTGCGCCAATCATCGTTAAATGCCCACAGGCCAAGAATAAATAGTGGACCAATCAAGCCACCACCCACGTTGTGCGCCACGTTCCAAACCGAAACGATCTCACCACGCTCTTTACGTGACCACCAGTGCACCATGGTTCGGCCACAAGCAGGCCACCCCATCCCTTGGAACCAACCGTTTAAGAAAAGCAAAATGAACATCGCAGTGACGCTACCAGTCGCCCATGGCATAAAGCCAAAGCAAAACATCACTAATGCAGACATCAATAGGCCGCCACTAAGGAAATAGCGAGGGTTGGAGCGGTCTGAAACGCTGCCCATTAGAAACTTAGAGAGACCATATGCAATGGAAACAGCTGCCAAGGCGACACCTAAGTCTCCGCGGCTAAAGCCTTGCTCGATAAGATAAGGCATCGCCAAACTGAAGTTTTTACGAACTAGATAGTAACCGGCGTAGCCAACAAAGATACCGATAAAGAGTTGCCAACGGAGGCGAGAGTAGGTGCTATCGATGCTGCCAGGGGACAGACGATCAATGTGCGCCTTAGGTTTGAATATTCCAAACATAGGAACCTCATTATTTTGTATGCGATGGTAAAAACACAAAAGGAGCGAACGAAACAAAATAAATCTTCGTTCGAAAGTTCATGAATTGTATGGAGTTAGGATTTTATTTCTGTGACAAATGTTGCACATGAATTAAATATAAGTAAATACAGTAAATTATATGAGCATTAATTAGATCATCGTTCAACTTTACTCAAGATTCGTTAATATTAAACTGATGTTCAAACCCCTCACTTTAGCATTCCAATTCGAAACCTTTGAAACAAAGGCTCGAATTAGAACATAAACTAACCGTAAAAAGGGCGATTTACGCCTGCCCTACTCGCTCCGAACCAACTAATAACTAAAAAGCTGAAAAACGATCACGTTTAGCATCAAACGAAATAAAAAAAACAATTTTTTATTTGAATACAAGCCGAAGCAATGATTCACAAACACAAGACATTAACAGCGTTTATTCTCTTCTCAACTCATCCTATTGGTATCAATGGGATGACGATTTTTTCTAAAAGTCCAAACATGACTGCGTATTTTTATATCACTGCTAGCCCTTGATACATTTGACATCCTCCTACTCCTTTAGGGTTAACTGCTACACAAGTTCTGTGTAATAAATCTCCAAGCACGTAGCAGCTTCACAAAACTCCTCTTACCAGTTGTGCATTCTTTTTCACATCGGTAATTTGAGCGCTCTCAACACTGGCCTCGTGACAAATAAATTATTTTCGTTGTGTTCTTTTCCGGTTAAAAGATGCGCCATTTAACAAAAACGAAGACTTTGATTAACAAATTTATGCTCAAACGCTCATTTTTAACGCTCGTTTGTTTTCGCAAACGTTTATATATGCACAATAGTATCGTGCTAGACAGGCAAAAATGATCAAAGGACTTTTAACATGACAACGAACAAACACCCCTCTCTGCTCGGAGAATGTTTGGCCGAGTTTATCGGTACAGGACTACTTATTTTCTTCGGCGTAGGCTGTGTTGCAGCCTTAGTTCTAACAGGCGCATCATTTGGACAATGGGAAATCAGTATTGTATGGGGCTTCGGTGTCGCCATCGCTATTTACTGTACGGCTGGCGTCTCTGGTGCACACATCAACCCTGCCGTTACCATCGCACTTGCTATGTTCCATGGTTTTGATAAGGCGAAAGTGGTGCCATACATTATCGCTCAAATGCTTGGGGCATTCTGTTCTGCTGCATTGGTATACAGCTTATACAGCAACCTTTTCACCGACTACGAAATCGCTCATAACTTCGTTCGCAGCAGCCAAGATGCACTAGCAACTGCTGGTATCTTCTCAACCTATCCGCATGCCTCCCTCTCTTTCTTTGGTGCTTTTGCTGTGGAATTCGTTATCACTGCTGTGCTGATGTTTGCGATTCTGGCTCTGGGCGATGAAAATAACGGCGCAGCACGTGGCGCAATGAACCCTCTATTGATCGGTATTTTGATTGCCGTCATCGGTGGTTCACTTGGCCCACTAACAGGCTTTGCGATGAACCCTGCTCGTGACTTTGGACCGAAGCTGTTCGCTTACTTCGCAGGTTGGGATTACGCTCTGACAGGTGCTAAAGACATTCCTTACTTTATCGTGCCTTTACTTGCTCCGATTGCAGGTGCGTGTTTTGGTGGTTGGTTGTATCCAAAAGCGATTGCCGCTTACCTTCCACAACAAGGCCACGGTTGTACGATTCCAAACCAATGTGAGACGGAAGAAGAAACAGAAGAAGCTAGAGCTTAAAACTGACGTAACTCGAACATTTACTAAAATATAAATAACGAAACAAAAGGATTCTTACCATGACTGAGCAAAAATACATTGTTGCCCTGGACCAAGGTACAACAAGCTCTCGCGCAGTGATTCTTGATCACGATGCGAACATCGTAAGCGTCGCGCAACGCGAATTTACTCAGATTTATCCAGAAGCTGGTTGGGTTGAACATGATCCAATGGAGATCTGGGCAACACAAAGCTCTACTTTAGTAGAAGCTCTAGCTAAGTCTGGCATCCGTAGCGACCAATTAGCGGCTATCGGTATTACTAACCAGCGTGAAACGACCATCGTCTGGAACAAAGAAACAGGTAAACCCGTTTACAATGCGATCGTATGGCAATGTCGCCGTACTGCTGATATCTGTGAAGATTTAAAAGCACGCGGTCTCGAAAACTATGTACGTGACAACACTGGTTTGGTGCTTGACCCTTACTTCTCAGGTACCAAAGTTAAATGGATTCTGGACAATGTTGAAGGCGCACGAGAAGACGCAGAAGCAGGCAAGCTGTTGTTTGGTACTGTCGATACTTGGTTAGTTTGGAAGATGACTCAAGGTCGCGTTCACGTAACCGACTACACTAATGCATCGCGTACCATGCTGTTTAACATCAACGATCTATGTTGGGATCAAAAAATGTTAGATGAGCTTGGCATTCCAGCATCTATGATGCCAGAAGTGAAGCGCTCATCGGAAATTTACGGTAAAACCAACATCGGTGGTAAAGGCGGTACTCGTATTCCTATTTCTGGAATCGCAGGTGACCAACAAGCGGCGCTTTACGGCCAAATGTGTGTTGAAGCGGGTCAAGCGAAAAACACTTACGGTACGGGTTGTTTCTTGCTAATGAATACGGGCCAAGAAAAAGTCACTTCGACACATGGCCTTCTAACTACTTTGGCTTGTGGTCCTGCAGGCGAACCAGCTTATGCACTTGAAGGCGCCGTATTCATGGGTGGAGCTTCTATCCAATGGCTACGCGATGAATTGAAAATCCTAAACGGTGCAGAAGACTCTGAATACTTCGCGACAAAAGTGGATACATCAAACGGCGTTTATGTCGTGCCTGCATTTACTGGTTTAGGCGCTCCATACTGGGATGCCTACGCACGTGGCACGATTGTCGGCCTTACTCGCGGTGTGAATTCAAACCATATCATCCGTGCAACATTGGAAGGCATCGCTTATCAAACTCGTGACGTACTGGATGCGATGCAAGCTGACTCAGGCATTAAGCTTGCGAACCTTCGCGTCGATGGTGGTGCAGTAGCGAACAACTTCCTAATGCAATTCCAATCCGATGTATTGAACACAGAAGTACACCGCCCTCAAGTAACTGAGGTTACCGCTCTTGGTGCAGCCTACCTTGCCGGCCTTGCAGTTGGTTACTGGGATAGCATTGATGAGTTGCAGAATAAAGCGGTACTTGATCGCACCTTTGAGCCACACGATGATGAAGAAAAACGCAATCGTCGTTACAAGGGCTGGAAACGTGCAGTGAAATGTGCACAAACCTGGTCTGAACTTCACGACGAAGAAGATTAATCTCATCTCCATAAGAAAAAAAGAGCGCCATTTGTGCGCTCTTTTTGCGCTTTATCCCCGATTCCTGAACTCGCTTACTTCTCACAACGAGCAAATTCGAGCACAATAGAGCTTCGAATTTGAAGCATTGGCCGTTACCAATGCACAAGGGAGTGGTAAGTGAAGCAAATACCTCGACACCAGCAGATTGTTGAGCTGGTGAAAAAACAAGGCTATGTCAGCACGGATGAGTTAGTAGAAAGATTCAATGTCAGCCCACAAACCATCCGACGCGATCTCAATGAACTCGCCGATGACAACAAAATTCGTCGTTATCACGGTGGAGCCACTATTCCTCTCAGTTCTGAAAACACATCTTACAACACGCGTAAAGCGCTCAACTTCAATGAAAAAGATGTCATTGCAGACGAGGTAGTCAAACACATTCCAGATGGTGCCACACTATTCATCGATATCGGCACCACACCAGAAGCAGTTGCGCGAGCGCTCAATAAAAACCATAAACAGTTGCGTGTTGTCACCAACAACATCAATGTTGCGACCATTCTTTTCCCTAACCCTGAAATCAAAGTCATCTTAGCGGGTGGAGAAGTCCGCAGCAGAGACGGCGGTATTGTTGGCGAGGCTACCCTCGATTTCGTTAAACAGTTCCGTCTCGACTTTGGTATTCTCGGCATTAGCGGTATCGACTTCGATGGCTCGCTATTAGACTTTGATTACCACGAAGTCCGGGTCAAACAAGCGATCATTGACAATAGCCGTAGTGTATTTCTTGCCGTAGACCACACCAAGTTCGGGCGCAATGCTATGGTGAAACTAGGCAATATTGCACAGCTCAACATGATCTTTACCAATAAGCAGCCACCAGAAGAAATCTTGTCAATTTTGAAGGAAGCTTCTATCCCACTTGAAGTGGTTGAAGCTAACGAATCAAACTCCGAAAACGAGTAACGTCAATCGTATAACTCCCCCTCAAATGACCTCTGTCTTAATTAGACAGAGGTTTTTTTTGTGTCTAAATCACACAAAACGCTCACAAACGAAAATAATAGATGATCACAAACGAAACCTGAGCTAGGATTACATTATGTTCTAAAATGCTCGTTCGCTCACAAAGAGGTCAAATTTATGAGTATACAAAATAATGCTTCCACTACTAGCTCATCCACTACCTTAGACTTGATCGTAATCGGTGGCGGCATTAACGGAGCTGGTATTGCAGCAGACGCAGCTGGCCGAGGTTTGAGTGTTGGCTTATATGAAGCAAATGACTTCGCATCTGCGACTTCTTCAGCAAGTTCTAAACTGATACACGGCGGTTTACGCTACCTTGAACACTACGAGTTTCGTTTAGTTTCGGAAGCGCTCGCAGAGCGTGAGGTTATTCTTCGTAAAGCACCACACGTCGCACTACCAATGCGTTTCCGTTTACCGCATCGCCCATTCCTACGCCCAGCTTGGATGATTCGTTGTGGCCTTTTCCTTTACGATAACTTGGGTAAACGTACGACGCTGCAAGGCAGTAAAACCGTCAACCTTGCGAAGTCTGGCTTGCTAAAACCAGAAATGAAAACGGGTTTCGAATACTCTGACTGTTGGGTTGATGATGCACGTTTAGTATTACTGAACGTTCTTGCGGCTCGCGAAAACCATGCTGAAGTGCGTAACTACTGCCGCGTGGAAAAAGCACACCGTGAAGGTGGTATCTGGCACGTTACTATTCACGATGTGATGACAGACCAACGTTTCGAACGTAAAGCGAAAGCGTTAGTCAATGCTGCGGGGCCTTGGGTAAAACAGTTCTTTGATGATGGATTAGAGCAAGCCTCTCCTCGTAACATTCGCTTAATCAAAGGCTCGCACATCGTTGTTCCTCGTATCCACAACGAACCGCAAGCCTACATCCTTCAAAACAAAGACAATCGCATCGTATTTATGATTCCTTACTTAGATAAGTTCTCAATCATTGGTACAACAGATGTGGAATACAAAGGTGACCCACGTGAAGTGTCGATCTCAGATGACGAAGTCGATTACCTCATTGATATCGTAAACCAACACTTTGTCCACCAGTTGACTCGCGAAGATGTAGTTTGGACATACAGCGGTGTTCGTCCTTTATGTGACGATGAATCTGACTCTCCGCAAGCAATCACACGAGACTACACGCTAGAGCTCGATGCGGAATACGACCATGCACCTCTGCTTTCTGTTTTTGGTGGTAAGTTAACGACCTACCGTAAGTTAGGTGAAGCAGCAATGAAGAAACTTGCTCCGTTCCTACCTGAAATGGGTAAAGACTGGACCGCCAACCAAACCCTTCCTGGTGGTAACTTCAGCTGTAGTCGTGAACAATTAGCTAAACAAATTCACGCTAAATACACTTGGGCGCCAGAAGCATTGATTCTTCGTTATGTCACACAGTTTGGTACCCAAACCTGGAACTTAATGGAAGGCACAACAAGTGAAGCTGACTTAGGACAAACGTTCTCGGCACAAGCAGGTGGTGTTTACCAACGTGAGATCGATTACTTAATGAACCATGAAATGGCAATGACCGATGAAGACATTTTATGGCGCCGTACTAAGCTTGGTCTTTACATGAACGAGGAAGAAAAACAGGCCTTAACGGACTATTTAAAGAAAAAGCTACAACAGAAAGTGGTTAATCTTTCTCAAGTTGGCTAACAGCTCCCCTCCCTCCCCCACAATAAAGCCTGCTTAGTTGCAGGCTTTTTGTTTTGTTGTTTAAGCACAACACCTTGGTGCGCTCCACTCGATTGCAAATAAGAACAACTATTCATAGACATTTGGCGTTAAATACAATCATACTCATTTGAAAAATAATGCATCAATGACTTCAGAGTACCGTACTCAGAGTATTGCCTCTGTATGGCAATGCAATTCTCGCGAAAGAAGTATCTTGAGGTTATTTTGGTATCGGCTCAAACAAGGAAAAGAAAATGGGTTTTATGATTGAACATTGGGACTTCTCAACCCCAGAAGCAACTCAACAATCCACCACGGCAGAGCAAATTCAAGCGAAGCATTGGTACCATTGCGAACGGCTGCATCCTGATATTCGTGGTTGGCTGGAGCAGAACCAAGTACCTCGAGCTACGGTTGATCATCTATTAGCCGACGAAAGTCGACCATCTTTCCATCCTTTGGATGACGAGAACTTCATGTTGATTTTACGAGGCGTCAATATGAACGGCAATGCATCACCAGAAGATATGCTTAGTATTCGAATTCTCTACTTTCAAGGCGCACTCATTTCAACTCGTAAAATTCCATCACGCGCGATCATGGAGATTCGCCAAGCATTAGCTGAACACAAAGGCCCAAAAAGTCTTGCCAGTTTACTTCATCAGATCATTGAAGGATTAAACAGTAAAATAGACATTTACCTTGATACGATTGAAGAAACACTAAACCAGTTCGATGTGAATGATGAGTCGACGTACAAACATATGGCGACTCAAAAAGCACTGATTTCTATCAAGCGTTTTATTCGTCCTCAGCAGTACGCTATCCGTGATCTTGTGGAGTCAGAATCAGAATTGATTGCTTTGAGACCTCATCAATATCGCTTCGCACACAATAATATTACGCGCATAAATGAAACACTTGAGTTTTATCTTGGAGAAGTGGCGCTTTTCCAAGAAGAGATCAAACATCATCGTGATGAGAAAACCAATAAAAACAGTTACCTGTTTACTTTGGTAGCAACGATTTTTCTACCAACCAGCTTCTTAACAGGTTTACTCGGTATCAATGTTGGTGGAATGCCAGGCGTGGATTCCACCATGGCATTCACCTGGTTCTGCATCGCCTTAATTGTCATTTTTGGTCTAGAGTGGTGGCTATTTAAACGCTTGGGGCTCACGAATAAAGCGGACGACGAAGACGAATAAACACTAAACCTATAAAGAACAAAAACCAAAAGAGGAGCACGCGGCTCCTCTTTTCTCTACTCACATTAGAATCTTATCCGGGGTGACCATCCACACGAGGGGTCACAAGCATCACACCAAAGCGCCACACAAATAGCCCAAACGCAACAATCCATAATCCACCGCTGATATCAATCCACAGTATCATGTTCGCTGGATCAAAGATCACGGCGAAACTGCGAACCAAAGCTGCCGCGGTAATCGCTGCAAACGCAAGGCTCATGTTTGGCCCTTTGTAGATCATGCGACCAGTATGTCCCATCGTCACCCGTGTAATCATCGCTAAAATCAAACCGCCTAACGCACCTATCGCAAACAGGTGAATGAGGTTATGGCTGGCAAATGCATCTCCCCAGACGCCTCGCAAAATTAAGCTTAGTGGTAAACACAAATACGCAGCATGCAGCGACCACACTAAAGGCTCGTTCAGGGTTAACCAAGGTTTCCAGCGAACAAAACGCACCAACTGAGCAACACCTGCAAATAGCATCAAAGGACTACCTAGTTCTGCAAACGTCACAGGGAAAAAGCTCAGCACAAATAGCATTACCAATGGCAAGTTCGCGAACCACTCTAACCAAGCCAATGGTTGCGCTTTTTCGAAATTAAATCGACGCGCAGTAAAAAATGGAATCACACGTCCGCCCATCACTGACAACAGCAAGGTAAACCACCACAGCATTGCTTGCCACACCGCTGAAGAGCTAAAGGGCGGCATACCTTTTATCGTTGCGTAGCTTGCAAAGTTCGCAAAGATGGCTAAAAGAAACAGTGGAACGAAAAACAAATTACGCCAACCTTTGGCTCGATACACACGAATGCCCACCTCATAGGCGACAAACAGTAAAAATACCGCTTCGATACTGCTGGTTAACCATAACGGTGCTTGTGTCCAAAGCAATATGCGGGGCACTAACCACAAGCCAAATAAAGCCAGAAGCATGTAATGCTTGGTACCATTAATGCCAGTCCAGTTTTGTACCGCGGTCAGTACAAAGCCAACTACAATGGCCATCGAAAAACCGAACAACATTTCATGTACGTGCCACCACAATGCAGGCACGGCTAATGCGTTTGGCTGTCCGCCTTGGAACATCCACACCCACAACGCAATCGCAACAATGGCGTAAATCGACCCAAACAGAAAAAACGGCCGAAAGCCTAATCGCAGCCATGCGGGGATTTTTTCTTCTACTTTTTTATCGGTGATATTCAGCATTATCTTGCCCTCAAGCGTCTCTCGATGCTGGTTAACTCAACTACATATTGATGCTACCATAAACATGTATAAAAAATACATGTTTATAATTAAGATTATACTTAAGAGGTAAAGTTGTGCTTCAGATGCGGGTTAGGTATAAACATGAGAGGCACAACTATCAGTTAAGGGATGCAACGACAATGTACATATTTGGCTATGGCAGTTTGATTAATTCTGCGTCGCGTAAGTTAACCGGACAAACGGGAGAAGCCATTCCCGTCATAGCACATGGGTTGGTTCGCTACTGGGGGAAGATTGACGACAGCTACAGCCTCTCTCCATTAGTGGTGAACCAAGGCGATGGACAGGTTAATGGCGTTTTACTCGAAGTAAATGAAGAAGCGCTCGCAGAATTCGACCGCCGTGAGCGAGGTTATCATCGTATTCAACTTCAGCCAGATCAAATCGAAACAGATGCGAGTTTTAACCAAGAACATGACATTTGGGTTTACGTAAAAGACGAGCCACTACCACCATGCGCAAAGAGCCCAATCATGCAAAGTTATGTTGATACCGTGCTGGCAGGTTGCTTGGAAGTTTCCCACGCGTTTGCAGAGCATTTTGTGCGTCACACCATTGGCTGGCAACACGCGAAAGAAAATGACCGCCATCAACCCAAATATGGCAACCTTGCAGGCGTACAAGATCACCACTATGAGTTGATTGATAATCTGATCAAAAAAGGAGCCTAACGGCTCCTTTTTAGTATCTATGTTTTGCTTACGCGAGCTTAAAACTTGTAATCAACGCCAACGTACAGGCTGTCAAAATCAAATTCAAGATCGCCACCACCTTCAACATCGATGGTTACTGTAGAAGCACGGTAGCCACCAGAAACAACCAGACCTGAAGCAAATTCATAACCCACTTCAGCACCATAGTTAAAGCCAGCATCGCTACCATCAGTCTTACCAGTGAAACCAGAAAGGTTTGATTTTGCCTCTAAATCAACCCCAGTTACACCTAGACCAACAACAGCACCAACATAAAAACCAGTGCCAGAGAATTGGTACTTAGGTTTAGCATTAAGGTTGAATGAATAACCTTCAACAGTAGCTTCTAACCAATTACCCGCGCCCGATGCTTTTTCTTCGAAGCTACCGTAGTAAATGTACTCACCTTCTAAAGCCAATTTGAAGTTTTCTGAATATTGCAGCTCTTTACCTACCGCAATACCCAAACCTGTAGCTGAAGAGCTGTAAGAGTGACCTTCAACTTCAAGATCAGAGTTAAGAATATCTGCGCCAACATACCAGTTACCTTTTGCTTGAACTGACGCTGAAGCAACCACTGCACCTAAAGCCAATAATGGCAATACTTTTTTCATTATAATTTCCTATGTTTTTCATACTGTTAAACAGTTTTTAAAAGCGCGGAGATTATAAATAGAGTTGAATATATTCCTATTGATTTATTTATAAAATGAGACACAAAACATAAACACGAACAATAAAACGTTTGCTTGATTAAACTCTAAACAATTCTCACCCCAGTCGGCATCGCTCTTTCTGGCGTAAGCAAGACACTTTCGGATTCATCATCCGTTTCTGCGCATAACAACATACATTCAGAGGTTTCACCGCGCATTTTGGCTTTGGCAAGATTACATAACACGACCACTTGCTTGCCCATCAACTCTTCCTCGGTGTAATAAGGCACTAAGCTGGTTACGGTTTGCAATGTTTTTTCACCAATATCAATTTGCACAATATACAGCTTGTCTGCATTTTGATGACGAGCCACTTCAATGATTTTTCCGGTACGAATTTCCAGTTTGGCAAAATCAGAGTAAGCGATAGTTTCCATAATTAAAACCCCAGTAAAGTTTTACTAAAAAGACAACGTTTACACTATCAGTAAGCTTAATAAATACAAGTGGTAAAGATCTCATTTCCGAAAGCAAATCCTCTATCAAATTGCACTTATTACACAATGGGTGTTTAATACTTTCAGTCAAAATTTTTTAGCCACTAAAGGTTCTATATGGCAACGATCAAGGATGTCGCGAAAGAAGCCGGCGTTTCGGTCGCAACGGTTTCTCGCGTGATCAACAAGTCCCCAAAAGCCAGTCGATCATCGGTAGAGTCGGTCACCAAAGCAATGAGCAAATTGGGCTACAGACCCAATGCCGCAGCTCGCGCATTGGTGAGCCAAAGCACAAATACCATGGGTGTGTTGGTGAGCGATGTGTCCGATCCTTTCTTCGGCACGCTGGTCAAATCCGTCGATAATGTCGCGCGCGAAAATGGCAAACATATCTTGATTGGCAACGGTTACCATAATCCAGAAGATGAACGTCAAGCCCTAGAATTGCTGATCAACAGCCGTTGCGATGCAATAGTCATCCACTCGAAAGGCTTATCTGATGAGGAGCTAATTGGCTATGCCCAAGAAGTGAAAGGTATGGTGCTTATCAATCGTCATATCCCAGAGCTTGCTGAGCGCTGTATTTCCCTTGATAACCGCAAAGGAGCATTCCTCGCGACAGAATATTTAATTCGTCACGGGCATCGCAAAATCGCTTGTATTGCCTCATCCCACGATATCGAAGATACCGATGAGCGATTGCAAGGTTACCAAGCAGCATTGAAAGAACATGGTATTGAACTCTCCAAAAGCTACATCGACTACGGTGAACCCAACAGTGATGGTGGCGAAGTTGCGATGACCAATCTGTTAACCAAATCTTTGGAGATTACTGGAGTGGTGGCCTACAACGACTACATGGCCGCTGGCGCACTGGCAGCGTTGGATCAAAATGGCATTGACGTACCAAGTAAGGTTTCTATGGTCGGGTTCGATGATGGCTTAATCGCCCGCTTTGTTCACCCTAGCTTGACTACTATTCGCTACCCAATCGAGATGATGGCAGAACGAGCCGCCCGTTTGGCTTTGGCGCTATCTCGTGACGAGAAAATTGAAGACGAAACCATTATTTTTAGTCCAACTTTAGTACGAAGAAATTCTGTTGAGCGTTGTTGATGGTGGATAACCTGTAAATTGAAAACGAAAAGCCCGCTCAGGTTATTGAGCTGGCTTTTTCTTGGAGCACTTGTCGAGACGATATGGATTCTAGCTCAAGGCTTCGTTCGGTTTTGCAGACTTCACGTCAACGCCTTGCGCAAACTCACCACGCTGTAATTTTTCTCGTAAAATCGCGTGTTGGTCTTCGGTAAATGTGTAGCGAGACATAATGAAAATGCGCACTAGAGCTCCCAATGTCGGTAACAACGCAATACAGAAGAACATACCACTGAGCGCGGTTTCCGTTTGCGCCGCATTTGGTACATAGCCAATCATCGTCAAGATTACCCCCGTTAAGCCGCCCGCTACCGCGACAGAGAGTTTGCCTGTAAAGGTCTGTCCCGAAAATGTGATCGCCGCGGTACGTTTGCCGCTGTGGTAGTAAGAGTACTCTACTGTGTCTGCAATCATGGCCGAGATAAGAGGGTTAGTCATCATAAAGATGCCTGTGATCACCGCTAACCACGCCATCACGACCGTTGGATTATCATAGCCAGTAAAATAGAACCCAATGCGAGCGATGATCTCTAAAACACACAGCGCAATAAAGATGTCACGTTTTTTGAAACGCTTTGTCAGCACTGGCGTAGCCAAACACGCAATCGCACTTACCAAAGTGATGGTACCAATCAGAGAGACTAACCCTGCGTCACCCATGTTGTATGTGAAGAAGAAAATGTATAAGCCATTCACCAGATTGAAGAACACATTCATGAAAAACGCTGCCAGAATAAAAAACAACGGCTTGTTTTTACAAACGGCTTGAAAGGTTTGTTTTAGCGTGACTTTTTCACAGCTCTTCGTCGAGATGCGTTCTTTGGTGTTATAAAAACCGTTCAGCATGAAGAACAAACCCGCGATCATCAACACAATCACTGCTGGTAAGTAACCCTGATCTGCGCGGCCATCAGCGAAGTAAGCACTCAGTTTCGGGAACACAACCAAAGTTGCACCAATACCTGCATTCACCCCTAACATGGCACAAGTTGCCGCTTTTGCTCGCTCTTGTGGTTCATCCGTCATAACAGAAGACATAGACCAAAACGGCACATCAGAAATGGTGTAAAGCGTCCCCCAAAGAATGTAAGTGATACCGGCATACATCACTTTTGTCGATGTATCAGCATCGATGTTATAGAAAGCGGCAACCGTGACCAGAACAATCAGAACCGGCGTAAACAGCATGTAAGGGCGGAATTTACCAAAGCGAGAGTCTAACGTGTCCATGTATCCGGCAATGAGCGGATCGTTCACCGCATCCCACACACGAGCAATCAAAAAAATCGTACTTGCCGCAATTGGAGAAATGCCCAAAATATCGGTATAGAAATAAAGAATAAAAGAGCCGACTAGACCAAAGCTAAAGCACTGGCCTACCCCATAGCCGAAGTAAGACATCAGCTCCTTATTAGTGAGTTTGTTTTGTAGAGTAGTCATTGTTCACGTCTCAATTGATTTTATTGTAAATAAGAAACCGACCCATTTCTCAGAGTCGGCTCACAGGCAATTAATCCACTTCTGCGAGTGTTTTGATCAATTGCACTTCGCTTGCGTCATACGGCTGTCCTTGCTCATCAAGCAGATCGTGGAACCATTGACTCGCATAGTTTGCATCGCTACGTTTTATCTCTGGCCAAGGCAGATGCGTTTGTGTTTTTCCTTTCACTAATCCCCACTGGTAGCAGCCAATACTTTTCTGTTTAAAGACCGGAAGCTGTTCGTGCATGTACGATTGCGCATGACGAGCAAGCCACTCAGTACACATCATTGGTCGGTTGTAGCTTTCTACAATTTCAACGGCTTTATGGAACAGATCGAGTGGTAAGTAAGCGTGGAAAGTAATGATGTCCGATAGCTCCATCGCTTTGCGATCGGTTGGGTGTTCATAAATCGGTAGGCTTCGGTCAAGAATGCTTGGCGCATGCCAAGCGCCGACGGTAAGAGGCTGAGTTGGGTTTTCTTCACGTGCCCACTCAAACGCTTGTTCCATCAGCTCATGACTAAAGGTTTCCATTTCTTCGTCGTAAGCAATCTCACCCGTGGTGGTGAAAATCATGCGGTTGGTTGGCTCGTTATAAAGATCCCAAATAACGATTCGAGGGTCATTTTTGTAGGTAGAGATGATGTCGCGAATATACGCTTCGACCTCACCCCACATAGATTTTTCCATCACCACATTGCGACCAGGACTTGCTGCTGCTTGGCTGTTGTGCAAATCCGGTACGGGCGCTTTTTGTTCACCAAGATAAGGGTGGTCGCCCGAAAAACCGCAGTCATCCATCGGCGTGAGCATCACTTTGATTTGATTGCGTTCGCAAATATCCAGAAAGCGCTCAATTCGCGCATGTAAACCATCGCGATCCGCTTGCCAAACTATAAATGGTAAGTTGGTACGTAAAGTGTTGTAACCCACATCATGCGCCCAAGCTAACTCTTGTTCCATCACCTCAGGTGCAAAAGATTCCGCTTGCCACATCTCATTCCAGTTAACCGCTGTGCGCGGTAAATAGTTAAAGCCACGTAGCCAGCCATGCTCTTTTTGCCATTGCCACGCTTTCTCTTCCGACCATCTTTTCATCTTACTCACCTTAAAATTAATATATTAACTAATAATATTAGCTAATATATTAATTAATGATTTAATGACTAGATGCTCAAAGAATAAACGTGGTGAAAATCACAGCTTTTAAGTTGCTCTGACTTACTTTTGTGATCTTTATCTTTAAAGGATGATCCGAACTTAATCTTTAGCTAATATCTTTAGCTAACGAAATTAAGTAAAAGAGCAGAATGGCTAAAAAAATCACCATGAGTGACATTGCGGCGGCGGCTGGCGTCTCTCAGTCGACCGTATCGCTGGTATTGAATGGCTCAACTTCCGTAAAAATCGCGGAAGCGACCAAACGTAAAGTGCTCGAAACCGCAGAATCACTTGGCTACAAAAACAAAAAGGTTGCCCATGCTTTGGGACGCCCTAAAAAGATCGCATTGGTGATCAACGGCTTAACCAGTTATGACCCATTTATCGATGCCATCAATGCAGCGAGAGAAGAAGCGTGGTCGAACGACTACATATTGGTGACGTTCAATTACAGCCATGATGAAGTGTTGGCAAGCAAGATTGAGTCGGAGATCAACGGCGGCGATTACGCAGGCTTGGTTTACGCATCCAGTATGACGCGAGAGTTGGAGCAGCAACGCGTCACCACTTCCTTATCGACTGTACTGCTGAACTGCACCAACGAAGAACACACCGAAACGCCAAGTATTTTGCCGGCCGATATGATTGGAGCTTATAAGGCAGTTTCACACCTCACGACGCAAGGTTATCGTCGCATTGCCATGCTGTCTGGTGAAAGTTGGATGCTAGCCAGTAAGCAACGTGCCGATGGTTATCGTAAGGCTCTCATTGATGCAGACATCATTCCTAACTCAGAGTATTTAGTCGATGCAAACTGGTCGCTAAAAGAAGCGCACCAGCAAACACTGGCACTACTGAATATGGAGCCGCCGCCAGAAGCGATTTTCTGTAGCAGTGACTATATGGCAATGGGGTGCTACCAAGCGATAGCGGAGTTGGGGTTGAAGATTCCTCAGGATGTTGCCGTTGTCGGTTACGATAATCAGCAAATCGCCTCTGAAAGCTTCCCAGCATTAACGTCGGTTGAACTGCCCTACTCAGACATGGGTAAACTCGCAATCGAATCGTTGATGGCACTGATTGAAGGGCAACCGTTGCTTTCTAACAAACGCAAAGTAGAGGGTGAGCTCATCGTTCGAACCTCTTCGACAAAAACAAAAAAGGTGGGCATGTAGCCCACCATAACACCCAAAGTCGTTGGAGTTGCAGCATCGCTGCCGCTGCAAGTTCAAAGGGTAGAAGTGCTATCTAAAATTCAAACTGGTAAATAGTTTGATGCTGATAGCAATCCCCAGAGCTCAACACCCCATTGTTGAGTCCCCATTCTGGTTTGTTTGGCCCGTCTGGAAAGTACTGCGTTTCCAATGCTAGGCCGTCATAGCGTTCGTAAGTTTTACTTGCACCTGGCGTACCGGCTAAGAAATTACCTGAATAGAACTGGATGGCAGGTTTGGTGGTTTTCACCTTCATCACCACATCTTCTTTTGGTGCAATTAAAACCGCAGTGACAGACACGCCATCGGTCACTTCAGCCGTGAATACAAAGGCGTGATCGTAGCCACCAGCAGTTTTCTGATCTTGCTCGGCAAGAAATTCTTGGCCAATCGATTTTGGCTCGGTGAAGTCGAAACTGGTACCCGAAACTGGCTTTTGTTCACCAGTAGGAATTAACCCAGCATCTGTTGGCAAATAATACCCAGCGTTAAGCTGTAAAGTATGATCCAAACTTTTCGCGCGGCTCGCCTCCCCAGTCAAGTTAAAGTAGGCGTGATTGGTTAAATTCACTGGAGATGTTTTGTCGGTCTTAGCATCATAGGCGATAGCCAGTTCATTCTCGTCAGTGAGCGTGTACGTCACCTTCACATCGAGATTTCCCGGATAGCCTTGGTCACCGTCCGGGGAGCGAAGTGAAAAAGTGACCTGTTGATCATTTTGCTCTTCAACCTTCCAGCGGCGTTTATCAAACCCTTCTAGGCCACCGTGCAGTGAGTTTTCACCGTTATTGATACCAAGTTGATACTTCTCTCCGTCTATCTCAAACTGCCCCTTCGCAATTCGGTTAGCAAAGCGGCCAACAATGGAACCGAAGTAAGCGTCTTGCTTCATGTGTTCAGCCATATTTGGTGAGCGCAACAACACTTCACGGTTTTCACCATTTACCGGTAATGTGCAACTCAACCATGTCGCACCGATATCCATAAACGACGCCGTCATACCATTCGCGTTGGTCAAATGAATCAGAGTCGCAGTTTGGTCATCAAACGACGGCGTTTGCGCCATCGCTTGTTCTAGTTGTTGAAAATAGGCTTTCATCATCATTCCTTACAGCACTTCAACCAAACCCGCACCATTTTTGGCTTGGCAAACATAAATCGACTCTTTTAAGCCCGTAGCCGCTTGGTACTTCGCTTCAACTGCCGCTTTCACGTCATCAACCAGTGCTGGCGGTACAAGTGCCACGATGCAACCACCAAAGCCACCGCCAGTCATGCGCACGCCGCCTTGATCACCGATCACCTCTTTGACTATATCCACCAGCGTATCGATTTCTTTTACCGTGATTTCGAAATCATCGCGCATCGAGGCATGAGACTCGGCCATCAGCTCGCCCATACGCTTCATGTCGTGTGCTCGTAGCGCTTGTGCCGCTTCCACAGTACGATCATTTTCTGTGATGACGTGACGTGCACGCTTGGCCACCATTTCATCCAGCTCAGCGACTTTCTCGTTGAACTGCTCAATCGTCACATCACGCAAAGCTTTCACACCGAAAATGCGCGCTGCTTCTTCACATTGCTGACGACGAGTGTTGTATTCGCTGTCGACCAAACCACGTTTTTTATTCGAGTTGATGATCACGACAGCCATGTCTTCTGGCATAGAGACCGTTTCAGTTTCAAGGCTACGGCAATCTAATAGCATCGCATGATTTTCACGCCCTTCCGCTGAAATCATTTGATCCATGATGCCGCAGTTGCAACCGACGAATTCATTCTCTGCTTGCTGACCGTTTAACGCGATTTCGGCTTGGCTGATCTCAAGATTGAACAGCACTTTGAACGTCTGGCCAATCACCACTTCCAACGCCGCCGATGAGCTCAAACCCGCGCCTTGAGGCACGTTGCCGCTGACTGAAATATCCGCCCCAGTAAACTGGTAGCCACGCGCCAGAAGACACTTCACCACGCCGCGAATGTAGTTCGCCCACATTTTGGCTTGCTGGAAGGTAATGGCTTGCGTGATATCGAATTCGTCCACTTCGTTACCGTAATCGACCGACACCACACGCACGATATTGTCTTCACGCTTTGCCGCCGCCACGACCGTTTGGTAGTTAATGGCACACGGTAGGACAAAACCATCGTTGTAATCGGTGTGCTCACCAATCAAGTTCACACGACCAGGCGCTTGAATAATATGGCTAGGTGCGTAGCCCAACACTTGCTCAAATGACGCTTTCACATTTTGGATAAGTTCAGACATAGGGACGTTCTCTTAAAATAGTAATTTGTGTGGGATAGCGCGTTGAGCCTAACTTTCTATCTGTAAAGTCGCGCTATCCCGTTATTCGTAATCAGTCCAATTTAAAGACTTAGCATTCTTTGTAGTGGACATCACTCACATCACGCAGACGCTGCGCCGCTTGCTCTGCGGTGAGGTCACGTTGGCTTTCTGCCAGCATTTCGTAGCCCACCATGAACTTACGAACCGTGGCACTGCGCAGTAGTGGCGGATAAAAAAGTGCATGAAGCTGCCAATGGTCGATGTCTGTGCCTTCGTCAAAAAACGGCGCGTAGTGCCAGCCCATCGAGTAAGGGAAAGAGCATTGGAATAAATTGTCGTAACGGCTGGTCAGCTTCTTAATCGCTCGCGCTAAATCGTCTCGTTGCTCATCGCTGAGTTCGCTCATGCGACGAATGTGCGTTTTCGGCAACAACATGGTTTCGAACGGCCAAGCAGCCCAGTAAGGCACCACCGCCAGCCAGTGTTCGGTTTCCACCACAATGCGTGAACCGTCTTTGAGTTCCGCTTGTACGTAATCCACCAGCAAGTTGCTGCAGTGTTCTTGGTAGTAGGCTTTTAGGTTGTGCTCTTTACGCTCGATTTCATTTGGTAAGAAGCTGTTCGCCCAGATTTGACCGTGCGGATGAGGCTGAGAACAGCCCATGGTTTCGCCTTTGTTTTCGAACGCCTGAACCCAAACGTATTCCTTGCCGAGCTCTTCAATTTGCTCATTCCATGTATCAATCACGCCACGAATTTTATCCACTGGCAGCTCCGGTAAGGTTTTGCTGTGATCTGGCGAGAAGCAAATCACTCGGCTCAAACCACGCACACCTTGCGTTTTGAATAGCGGGTTGTTTGACTCTGGTGCATCTGGTGAATCCACCATCAGCGCAGCAAAATCGTTATTGAACACATAGGTGCCTTCGTAATCTGGATTAACATCGCCAGAGATACGTTCGTTGGTTGGACAAAGGAAACATTTACCGTCATAACTTGGTAGCTCATCCAATGCGGGCTTTTCATCTGCGCCGCTCCAAGGACGTTTTGCACGGTGAGGTGAAACCAAAATCCATTGCCCAGTCAGGGGGTTGTAACGGCGGTGTGGATGATCCACTGGGTTAAATTCGACATTCGACATGTTACTTACTCAACTCTTTAAAATTCTTCAAACTCAGCTTCCCAAACCGTGAGAAGCGCAGATAGCAACGCGGCGACGTAAACTACGCAGGGGAATAGCCATTGGGATTTTTTGACTGCCAGTGCCACGTATCGACAGTCATTTCAGCTACCGTGCGTGTTGCTTTCCAGCCTAGCTCACGCTCAGCTTTTTCCGTGCTTGCCCAACATTCAGCAATATCCCCAGGACGACGCGGGCATAACTCGTAAGGCACAGGTTTACCGCAAGCGGTCGCGAACGCATCCACCATCTCAAGTACGCTCGAGCCTTTACCCGTACCTAAGTTGTAAATGTGCAAACCCGATGTTTCCCCCACCGATTTCAATGCCGCAATATGGCCGTCGGCCAAATCCATCACATGGATGTAATCGCGCACGCCAGTGCCATCAGGTGTTGGGTAGTCGCTACCGAATACCGCGAGTTTTTCTCGGCGGCCAACAGCGACTTGGGCGATAAATGGCATCAAGTTATTGGGAATGCCTTGTGGGTCTTCCCCCATACAGCCCGATGGGTGCGCGCCAACTGGGTTGAAGTAACGCAGTAAGGTGATGCTCCAATCGTTTTCAGCATGGAACAGATCGCTTAAGCACTGCTCCACCATATATTTGCTGCGTCCGTATGGGTTGGTGGTTGCGCCTGTTGGTGAATCTTCCGTAATCGGCACTATTTCAGGGTCACCGTAAACCGTTGCCGATGAACTGAATACGATGCTTTTCACGCCCGCTTTACGCATGCTGCGCGCTAACACCAATGAACCATTGACGTTGTTGTCGTAGTACTCAAGTGGTTTTGCCACCGATTCGCCAACTGCTTTGAGGCCAGCAAAGTGGATCACGGCTTGGATGTCGTGCTGCGCGAATACCGTATCCAAAAAGGCTTCGTCACGGACGTCACCTTGGTGGAACGCAGGCTGTTTGCCAGTCAGCGCTTCAATACGGTTTAACACTTCCAGTTTGGCGTTACACAAGTTGTCGACGATGATAGGTTCTATTCCCGCTTCAATCATCTGAATGCAAGTGTGACTACCGATATACCCCATACCGCCTGTGACAAGAACTTTCACTTTTGCTTCTCCACGTTTGCTGCTTTCTGTTCATACCTCACTCTGATGCGCTAAAAGCCAATCGCTATTGCATCGAATCAGTACGCCCATTTCTTAACTGGCTAAAAGTCTAGCAACCAATCTCGATCCAGATCCGTGATCAAATTCAAATTGTGTAAACGTTTCCACTAAATTACACGAAAGCCTTATTTTAGATGCAGACTTTAGTTAAATTAAACCGGGAAGATGATGAGCAGTGAAGATGAGTCGAGCAGATACCGCTCTCTTTCATGGATCGCACGATTTTACTAAAAGTTTGTGCATCCCTAAGTAGCTGTTTACAATAGCCAGATTATTGAGTTCTCACTTGGACTGTGAGCAATGCCAACGGGAAATGTACATGGCAACACTAAAAGATATCGCCACTGAAGCGGGCGTCTCACTTGCAACTGTATCGCGAGTTTTGAATGACGATCCGACGTTGAGCGTTAAAGAAGAAACCAAACGCCGCATTTTAGAAATCGCAGAAAAGCTGGAGTACCGCACCAGCAGTTCGAAGAAAGCCACCAAAGAAGCCAAGCAAAAACATCACTTTTTGGCCTTGTACAATTACAAACAAGAAGCAGAAGTGAATGACCCCTACTACTTGTCGATTCGTCATGGGATTGAAACTCAGTGCGACAAACTCGGCATTACGCTAACCAATTGCTACAACAGCGAAATTGATGTTGAAACGCAAAAGATTACGGGTGTCCTTTTAGTCGGGAAAGTCGACCAAAAGGTGGTCAATAAGTTACCTAAACGCCTGGCCGATAGCATCTGTTACATTGACTTTTCAGATCCAACTAGCCCTTACGATTGCGTTGATATCGACCTTGTAAGAATCAGCAAGCAAGTGGTTGATTTCTTTGTACAACAAGGCTACGAACGCATCGGCTTTATTGGTGGACAAGACGAGCCCAACACCGCAGACATTCGTGAAAATGCGTTTGTGGACTACGGCAGTCTAAAAGGTGTGGTTTCTGAAGACGACATTTATCGTGGCGATTTCTCTAGCTTGTCCGGTTATGACTTAGCGAAAGAGATGCTGGCCAAAGGCGATTTCCCAAAAGCGATGTTCATTGCTTCGGACTCCATTGCGATTGGTGTGTTACGAGCAGTGCATGAGTTTGGTTTAAACATTCCTGATGATATTGCGCTGATCAGCGTGAACGACATTCCTACCGCGCGCTTTACCTTCCCTCCTCTATCTACCGTTCGTATTCATTCTGAAATGATGGGGATTCAAGGCGTGAACTTGTTAGTAGAAAAATACCGTGACGGACGCGCACTGCCCCTTCAAGTGTACGTTCCAAGCAAGCTCAAGCTACGCGGCACAACTCGATAAAAACACCCTCAAAACTGCTCAAATAAAGCACTGAATTTTCAGTGCTTTTTATTTCTTCTTTTATTTTCTACCGAATTTTTACTGTTTTTACTTTCCAAAACAATCTAGAACGCATTCCTTTACTCTGATCACATCTTGCTCAACATTGGTCATTTAAAACGTGACCAAGTTAAAGTAAAACGTTTTCACCAATTTATTTTAGTAAAACTTTTACTAATATCTTTCTCAGATTATTCATAAGCATTTTTCACAATACATCGGCCGTTGTTTTTGCACTGATGTTGAGCCGCGATGAAACCAATCCGCACTCCAACATAAGCGCACCAAGCCGAGGGGAGATCAAAACGTGAACAATTGGGAAAACTTCCAACACTTACACGAGAATCGTATGGCACCACGTGCGTACTTTTTCTCCTACGACTCTGTTCAGAGCGCACAAACCTTTCAACGTGAACTGAGTCGCCGCTTTATGTTGCTCAGCGGCCAATGGACATTCCGTTATTTCACCAACCCAATGTTGGTGCCTGATGCGTTTTATTCACAAACAATGAACGACTGGGGACACATTACCGTCCCAAACATGTGGCAAATGGAAGGCCACGGCGATCTGCAATACACCGATGAAGGCTTCCCATTCCCGATCGACGTCCCGTTTGTACCAACCGACAACCCAACGGGCGCTTATCAACGCACATTGACACTTGGTCCACAGTGGGATAACCAACAAACCATCATCAAGTTCGATGGCGTGGAAACCTACTTTGAAGTGTACGTAAACGGCGAGTACGTCGGCTTTAGTAAAGGCAGCCGTCTTACTGCGGAGTTCGACATTTCTGCCTACGTACACCAAGGCGAAAACTTGCTGTCTGTACGCGTGATGCAGTGGGCCGATTCCACTTACATTGAAGACCAAGACATGTGGTGGACGGCGGGGATCTTCCGTGATGTTTACCTAATCGGAAAAGAGAACATTCACGTCCAAGACCTCACCATTCGTACCGATTTCGCCAACGATTACCAAAGTGCGACGCTCAGTGCTCAAGTCGAATTGGAAAATCTTTCTACCGCTATCGCGTCTGGCTACACGCTGGAATACGCGCTGCATGACAAAGGCACTGTCGTAGCCAGTGGTCAATGCGATTCACTGACTATCCAAAACCACCACTCAACAAGCTTTGCGATTGATATGGTGAATCCTACGCATTGGACGGCTGAAAACCCTTACCTTTACCACTTGTTCATCACCTTAAAAGATCACCAAGACAACGTAGTGGAAGTGATCCCACAACGCGTGGGTTTCCGTGACATCAAAGTGCGCGATGGCCTGTTTTACATCAACAATCAATACGTGATGCTGCATGGTGTCAACCGTCATGACAACGACCACCTAAAAGGTCGCGCAGTGGACATGGACCGCGTGGAAAAAGATCTGATTTTGATGAAGCAACACAACATCAACTCGGTTCGCACCGCACACTACCCGAACGACCCACGCTTCTACGAGTTATGTGATATTTACGGCCTGTTTGTGATGGCAGAAACCGATGTGGAAACCCACGGCTTTGCCAACGTTGGCGACCTGAGCCGTATCACCAATGATCATGCTTGGGAAGCGGTGTTTGTCGATCGCGCAGTGCGTCATGTTCATGCGCAAAAGAACCACCCTTCGATCATCATGTGGTCACTCGGTAACGAATCGGGTTATGGCTGTAACATCCGCGCCATGTACGCCGCAACCAAAGCCCTTGATGACACCCGTTTGGTTCACTACGAAGAAGACCGCGATGCTGAAGTGGTGGATGTGATTTCCACTATGTACTCACGCGCTCAACTGATGAATTACTTTGGCGAACACCCACACGAGAAGCCACGCATTATCTGCGAATACGCACACGCGATGGGTAACGGGCCGGGTGGTTTAACCGAATACCAAAACGTGTTCTATGCGCACGACCACATTCAAGGTCACTACGTTTGGGAATGGTGTGATCACGGCATTCTAGCGCGTGATGAACACGGTCAAGAGTTCTACAAATACGGCGGCGATTACGGCGACTACCCAAACAACTACAACTTCTGCATGGATGGTCTGATTTACCCAGATCAAACCCCGGGCCCAGGTCTCAAAGAATACAAACAAGTCATTGCACCGGTGAAAATCCGCGCCGTTGAAGGTTGCCATGACCGCTTTATCGTTGAGAACAAATTGTGGTTCACCAACCTCGATGATTACACCATTACTGCTGACGTGCGTGCCGAAGGTGAAACCCTGCGCAGCGTGCAATTCAAAGTCGAAGCTTTGGTCGCCAACAGCGAACGTGAAGTGACCATCGACTTGCCAGAATTGGATGAGCGCGAAGCCTTTGTTAACTTCACCGTACGCAAAGACAGTCGCACACTTTACAGCGAAGCCAACCATGAAATTGCGGTGTATCAGTTCCAACTGAAAGAAAAGACCGCGTCTGCACCTGCGTTCATCAATCGCAACGCACAACCTTTGGTGATTAACGAAAGCCGTTTGGAACACGTAATTGAAGGCCATAACTTCACGCTTACTTTCTCGAAAGTAAACGGCAAGCTAACTTCTTGGCGCGTAAATGGCGAAGAGATCATTCAATCTGAGCCAAGACTGAACTTCTTCAAACCGATGATTGATAACCACAAACAAGAGTATGAAGGTTTGTGGCACCCAGCGCATCTGCAAATCATGCAGGAGCACTTCCGCACACTTGCAGTGGAAGCAACTTATGATTCCGTCTTGATTACGACCACCAGCATCATTGCGCCGCCGGTCTTTGATTTTGGCATGCGTTGTACCTATCGCTATCAAATCAATGCGCAAGGCCATTTGAACGTGGAACTGAGTGGCGAGCGCTACGGCGACTACCCTCATGTGATTCCGGTCATCGGCTTGGATTTGGGCATCAACGGCAGCTTTGATCAAGTGATTTACTACGGTCGTGGCCCAGAAGAAAACTACCAAGACAGTCGCCAAGCTAACCTCATTGATGTTTACCACACCAATGTGGCGGACATGTTCGAGAACTACCCGTTCCCGCAAAACAACGGCAACCGCCAACACGTGCGCTGGGCATCGCTAACCAACCGTCATGGCACAGGGTTATTGGTGAAACCTCAGCAAGAAATCAACTTCAGCGCGTGGTTCTACACCAACCAAAACCTGCATCAAGCGCAACATACGATCGAGCTAGAAAAGAGTGGCTACATCACCCTTAACCTTGACCATCAAGTGATGGGGTTAGGCTCGAACTCATGGGGCAGTGAAGTGCTCGACTCTTACCGCGTGTACATGGACGAGTTCCGTTACGGTTTGACGCTGATGCCACTGCAAGCAGGCGATTGCAACGCACAAGTGATGGCAAACCATGATTTCGACAACGCGTTTTTCACTCAAACCAATACTCAATCAGTCAACGAGGCTTAACCCATGATCGTGTTAGACAGCTTAGAGCAATTCAAACAGGTATATCGCAACGGTCGTAAATGGAACCGCTGTGTGGAAGCCATTGGCAACATCGGCAACATCAAAAATGGCGTGATGCACTCGATTGGCGATTCACTGGTTTACATGGTTGAAGATGGCATCGCGAAACAAACCGAAATGTTCATCGGTAACCGTCGTTACTTCGATGTGCATTACTACCTCGAAGGCCAAGAAACCGTTGAGTTCGCGGATAAAACCGCGTTGACACTAGAACAAACTTATCGTGATGAAACCGACCGCGAATTTTTTTCTGGTCAGGGTGAAACACGTGAGCTTTGCGAAGGCCAAGTGGCAATTTTTGAAAACAGTGAAGCGTACCGCTTCCACGGAGACAACCGCGTAAGAAAAGTGGTGCTCAAAGTGACCATCGAAGATGGCTACTTCCTAAATAAATAAAACAAGAGAAGGGCTGTGGTCACAGCATTACAAGCCTTTCCTCCCTACAATTCCAACGTGATTCACCGGAGATAGAACATGTCTGAATCCAAACGTAATACGATAGGCAAATTCGGGTTGTTGTCCCTCACCTTTGCCGCAGTATTTAGCTTTAACAACGTAATCAATAATAACATCGAGATCGGTCTAGCTTCTGCGCCAATGTTCTTTCTGGCGACCATTTTTTATTTCATCCCTTTCTGTTTGATCATCGCAGAATTCGTATCTCTGAATAAAGATTCTGAAGCGGGGGTCTACGCATGGGTAAAAAGCTCACTCGGCGGTCGCTGGGCGTTTATCTCTGCCTACACTTACTGGTTCGTTAACCTATTCTTCTTCACGTCCTTACTGCCGCGCGTTATCGCTTATGCGTCTTACGCGTTCTTGGGCTATGAATACATTCTGACGCCATTCACCACTACCGTGCTCAGTATGATTTTGTTTGCGTTTGCGACTTACGTATCGACAAACGGCGCGAAAATGTTGGGGCCAATTACGTCGGTGACCTCCTCCCTCATGCTGCTACTGACAATGTCGTACATTTTACTGGCTGGCGCAGCGTTGATCGGCGGCGTAGAACCAGCTGACCCAATTACTGTAGAAGCAATGATCCCTGATTTCAGCTGGGCATTTTTAGGCATTACTACATGGATCTTTATGGCGGCAGGCGGTGCGGAATCGGTCGCGGTTTACGTAAACGATGTAAAAGGCGGCTCGAAATCGTTTGTTAAAGTCATCATCATCGCAGGTATCTTTATCGGTGTGCTTTACTCAGTCGCGTCTGTTTTGATTAACGTGTTTGTTCCTAGCGAAACCCTAAAATACACAGGCGGATCGGTTCAAGTATTTGAAGGTTTGGCTGCGTACTTTGGTTTGCCAGAAATATTGATGAACCGCTTCGTAGGCTTGGTATCCTTCACCGCTATGTTTGGCTCTCTACTGATGTGGACAGCAACGCCAGTGAAAATCTTCTTCTCTGAGATTCCAGAAGGCATTTTTGGTAAGAAAACCGTAGAGCTGAACGAAAACGGCGTGCCAGCTCGCGCAGCTTGGTATCAGTTCCTTATCGTTATCCCATTGATGATCATCCCAACATTAGGTTCTAACACCGCTCAAGATCTGATGAATACGGTGATCAACATGACCGCAGCCGCTTCGATGCTGCCACCGCTGTTCATCATGCTGGCGTACCTGAATCTGCGCTTGAAACTGGATCACGTCGAGCGTGATTTCAGAATGGGCTCACGCAAAATGGGCATTGCTACCGTATCGGTACTGATCGCTATCTTTACAGTTGGTTTCTTAGCATCGACCTTCCCTACTGGGGCCGACATCATGACCATCATTTTCTACAACGTTGGCGGTATCGTAATTTTCCTTGGCTTTGCTTGGTGGAAGTACAGCCAATACGAAAAATCATTGAATCAAGAAGAGCGTATAAAAGAAGCCGCGCCAGCTTCGCAAGCGGTATAACACAGACTCTCAATGACAAACATTCTGGGCACCCTTTGGTGCCCTTTTTTATATGTGAGAGGTGATGGTCGAAGAAACCAACTCGCGTAGCCAAATGCCTTTGTCTTCATTGTTTCGGCTGGAATGCCACAGCATAGCAATATCAAAATCCGCAACGGCGATCGGCGGCTTAACGGTAACGAGATCGTCCGAAAAGCCCTCCGCCAATGCCATTTTTTCTGGCACGATGGCAATGAGATCGCGTTTTTTCAATAAATGCCGAATAGTGAGAAAGTTGCGCGACGCCACGGTGACTTTGCGGCTCAAGCCATGTTCTGCGAGCTTTTGGTCTACTTGTGTCTTTAAGCTCCCATCGGGACTTACCAGAGCTTGCTCTATGTTCGCGAACGCTTCCAGAAACAGCTGTGTTTCCCCTTGCAATACCTGTTTATCACACATGCACACGTGCTTTTCGGTGTACAAGTACAAGCTCTCAAAGTTGTCATCCAACACCGGCATGCTGCCAATAATGACATCGAGCTTTTCATGCTCAGTTAATGCCACGTAGTTGCTACGATTGACGTTAATAAAACTGATCTGCGCCTCTGGGGCGCGCTGGCGTATTTCGTCATAAAGCCGAGGAGCAAAGATAAACTCGGCATAATCCGTTAACCCGATGCGACATACACCCGCGTAATTTTCAGGTTGGAAGGCAGACTTAGTGAGCAAGTCTTTGGCGATAGAATCCAACAAGTGATGCACAGTTGGCGCGATGTGGTGAGCGTGCTCGGTGGGCTCCATCTTGTGCCCTTTTCGCTCAAAAAGCGGGTCGTCAAACAACAACCTTAAACGAGACAAACTATGACTCATCGCTGACTGGCTAACGTAATTTTTCTCTGCCGCGACGCTAACGCTTCGATAGCGATACAAGTAGGAAAACGTCACCAATAAGTTCAAGTCAATGTTGCGCCACTGAATGTCCTCTTTCACTCCAACATCCTCATCCCATTTCATTCATAGATGAAATTAAAATCATCAATTTGAGTCATTTTAGAGCATTCGATAAATTAGCAACAATGCTTTTTAGATAAACAGGCTCGACATGTTCACCATATTCAAAACTTTTTTCTGGCTGGGTTGGTTCAGCTTCGGCGGCCCGGCGGCTCATATTGGTTATTTTCGCCAAACCTTTGTTGAGAAACTGAAATGGCTTGATGACAGCGAGTACGCGCAAATTGTCGCGCTCAGTCAGTTTTTGCCGGGACCGGGCTCAAGCCAAGTTGGCTTTGCTTTAGGCTATAAACGTGGCGGTTTAGGTGGCGCATGCGCAGCATTTGTCGGATTCACGCTTCCTTCAGTGGTCATCATGTTGGTGCTGGCGATGGTGAGCAGCCAAATCACCGACACCGCAGTGTTCCAAAACATCGTTCACGGCCTAAAACTGCTCGCAGTCGTCGTCGTGGCGGATGCGACTTGGGGCATGTACAAAAACTTCTGCCAAAGTAAACTGACCGCGGGTTTGTGCGTCGCGACTGCGATTGCGTTGCTGGTGGCACCAAGCATCATGACGCAAATGTTCGTGTTGATCGCAGCAGGTTTTGTCGGAATGCGATATCTAAAGAAAGACTCCGCGCCATCAGCCGAGCCGTTTAAACCGTCTATCGCGCCATTGGCTCTATTTGCGATGCTTTTACTCGGCTTACCGTTAGTGGCTCATACGTTACCTTTACTTGGGCTGTTTAGTGATTTTTTCCAAGCTGGTAGCTTAGTGTTTGGTGGCGGTCATGTGGTTCTGCCGCTTCTGCAAAACATTGTTGGCGACCAGCTCAGCCAAGATGCATTTTTAACAGGCTACGCCGCTGCACAAGCTGTACCAGGGCCAATGTTCACCTTTGCGACTTTTATCGGTTATGAGCTTTCGGATACGCCAATTTTAGGTGCGCTGATCGCAACGCTTGGCGTATTCCTCCCTGGGTTTCTTTTACTACTTGGCGTTCTTAAGAACTGGCAAACACTGGCAGGAAAACCGCTGGTCTCCGGCGCCATCAACGGTGTAAATGCCTCGGTAGTAGGGTTACTACTCGCGGCACTTTACCAGCCAGTATTTAGCAGCGCAGTTGTTGCTCCCATCGACATGGCGTTAGTGGTTGCAGGTTTTTATCTACACAAAAAGCTCAACCTTTCGGTTCTGTGGATGATCGTGTTTTTTGTGGCGGCAGGCCTTGTCACGGGCATGATGTAGCCTGCTGATACGCCAACTATTGAATCCAGATAAACCACGGGTACTCAAATACGAGTGCCCGTTTTCTCAACTAAGCTTAATGATATTGGAAGGATAGAGATGACGGATCATCAATGGAACAAGACAACAATTACGAGCTCAACCTTAGCTGGCAGCAAAAAGCATCGGCTTTACTCACATCAGTAAAGAATGAGTTATTGAACGATAAGATTTTCTACACCTATTGCTTTATCTCGACTGCTGTCATTTATCTTTGTTCTTTGTATCTCGATTTCCCTATCGATTACTCTTTTACCACTTACCTTGAAACACTCATACAAGCTTTGTATGTCACAGGTTTAAGCTGGTGTATCTACTATTATTTCTATCTCATACTGCGCAAAGAAAAACAGCCAGCAAAGCGCTTCATACGAAAACTGAAGCATCTTATTTTTCCGCTGTACCGACCTGTATCAGTGTTTGTTTCGATGATGGCACTCAACCTGATTTTCTCTAACCACACGTTTTTGAAATCGCTGATTCCAATCATCAATCCATTCAAGTGGGATCTGACCTTTGCGAATATTGATTCGTTGCTACACTTCGGGTTTGCTCCGTGGGAGTTGACCCATGCATTATTCTCCAATGCTTGGGCCTCATTAGGGCTAAATGTAGCCTACAACGCATGGTTTTTTTGTATGTGGGGCATACTCATCTTTTTCCTTATCTACAAAAAATACCCGTTGGTAAGGCAACAGTTTTTACTCACGTTCGCATTGTCTTGGATGATTCTTGGTGTCTTCTTCGCCACGTTGCTTTCTTCAGCAGGCCCATGTTATGTGGAGCTTATCACTGGAGATGAACAGTTTGTTCCTCTGATGAAAACGCTCGAAGTCCAAAGCCAATATCTTACCAATGTAGACGCTGGGCAATTGTGGGCATTGCCTACACAGCAATATCTTTGGGATGAGTACATCGCGAATGCCAATGGTATTGGCTCTGGCATTTCGGCAATGCCGAGTTTGCACGTTTCCATTGCGGTTTTGATGGCGCTATCAATTTATAGACTCAACAAAACCATCGGCTACTTTGCTTACGCTTTCGCAGTCATCATTCAAATCGGTTCGGTACATTTAGCCTGGCATTATGCGATTGATGGCTACCTCGCAACACTCTTGACGGTGATGTTATGGAAGATAGTTGGTTGGGCTTTACGGCGCTATGCTTCTTACCCTGAAAGAAGCGAATGACGGCTAATTGAACAAACACCTTTGCAACGGACTACTCCCCATAAATGAAAAAGCCACTCTATCTTGCAGAGTGGCTTTCTTTTAAAAGGGTCTTCAAATTTATTGGAGAAGCGCGGTAGAGGTATCCCCTCGCTCTCTCACCATTGCCAATGCTCGTTCTAGGTTTTTATTTGCCAGTTCATAGTAGGCAGGGTTCTTATCAATAGCCTGTTGTAAATAAGGAATCGCCTCTCCTGGTTTGCCTTGAAGGATCAAGAAATAGCCAACATTGTTGAGCGCTTCGGGTTCTGTCATGTGTCGACTAAAAATACTCAGAGCTTGTCGTGGCTGATCTTTAGCTAAAGCAATGAGACCTAAATTATTGATTCCCCTCTCATCTCCTGGCTTGATACTTAGTGCGGCTTGAGTAAAGTGCGCCGCTTTTGAGTAAGCTTTTTCCATGTAGTAGGAGTAGCCAAGGCTGACCAAAGCGTTTACGTTTCTTGAGTCAATATCCAACGCTTTTCGAATTAACGCCTGCGCAATATCGTGGTCGCCACGAATGTCGTAAAGCACACCTAGACCGGAGTAAGCAGAGACTGGTGATTTATCATCATAGCGATATGTTGCAACGCTCTCTGCAGTAATGTTGTCTTTAGTGATGGTAGGATCGCCATCCATGCGAATTTGGTCAGCATTCAAAGCGCGTATGTAGTAGCTTTTCCCAACGTCCTTTTCTCCACGTTTCGTGTATAAAGTACCTAGCTCAGTCAGGGAACCAATATGATCGGGGTTCTCAGCCAAAGATGCTCGAAATGATTTATCGGCGAGCTCTGAATTCTCCCTAGCTAAATGGATGCGACCCACGGTGTACAAGGTTTTATCTTTATGGACTGCATTAGGGAAAGAGAGTGAGCGAATATATTCATACAAGGCTAAGTCGACATTTTTGTTGCTTAATGCAATATCCCCTCGTGAGATTGCCTCTTCCTCTGTTTTGGGAGGTTCATCATTAGTGAGAGACTCAACGGGCTTACCTGAGTACAGCGTTGAATCGAAATCTGATGACTGTTCAGTTGTTGAACATGCGGTAAGCACCAACAACGAGATGATGACGTATTTCTTAATCCACATAACGATCCCTATTTTGCTTTTTAATTAGAAAATGCCTCAGCCAATGAAATTAACGCAGGTCCGATAGCCACAATAAAAAAGCAAGGCCAAATAAATAGCACCATTGGAAACATCATTTTGACTGGGATTTTTGCAGCAATTTCTTCTGCTGCTTGTTGACGCTTATCCCTGTAGTCTTCGGTATATTCACGCAAGGAGTTGACTAAACTCCCCCCTATTCGAGAGGCATGGCTAAGCATACTTACCAGCCCCATTAATTCTTCTAACCCTGTCCTTAATACTAGCTCCCTCAGCGCTTCTGGCATTGGTTTGCCCGCTTTAATTTTGTTGCACACCGTATCGATTTCATCGGCAAGCTCTGGGTGAGAGATAACCAATTCATCAGCAACCCGACGCAACGCTGCATTAAAGCCAAGCCCTGATTCGGTACAAACCACCAGCAAATCAAGCATGTCGGGCACACCTGCACGAATCGCTTGCTGACGCTTGTTCACCATTCGACGCAAAATAAAATCAGGAAATAAAAGCCCAATAAATACGGATAACGCCATATACGTGTACAGGTATTTAGATTCCGGAACCGAGAAATACACCAGTGCCGCCACCATCACACCTAAGATTGTCGTGACCGATTTAATGGCATAAAACATCGATAATGCATTGCTTTCATGAAACCCAGCATGCATCAGTTTATTGCGTGTCGTTTGGCGCTCTTTTTCACTGGTTGGGGAAGTTAAAGGCGCTAACGACTCCAAGGTGTCTGACATTTTTTTGTTGTGATGAGAGACTTCTTTCTTATCACCAGACAATTCGGCTAACTTTCGTTTAATTGGCGAGTTAACCCCGATAATTATCGAGCCTAACGTCATCACAACCAACACTGTAGTGATGAGGATCAACCCCATAAGCAGTGTTTCTTGGCCGACAGCAAAATCGTTTAACCATCCTTGAATACTTTCCATGGCTACACCTCAATATTGACGATTTTACGAATCCAAAGCGTGCCGATAAACAACGCTACCATCCCACCAATGACCATTTTGATCCCCATTGGATGCGTGTGGAGTAACTCAATATACTCAGGTCGAACAAGGGAAATGATGACGTACAAACCAAAAGGCGCTAATACTAATACCCATGCCGACATTCGAGATTCCGCCGAAATGGTTTTTATTTTTCGAGCGAGTTTGAAACGAGCACGTAGGATATGGGAGAGCTTCTCAATGTTTTCGACTAAATTACCACCCGTTTCCTTTTGCAGTAACACCGCACTGGAGAAAGCAAGCATAGATACGGTAGGAGTTCTCTCCGACATTTGCATAATCGCCAAACGGAGGTCATAACCATAGTTGAGTAAATTAAAGGTATTCATGAACTCAGGACCAAGCGGTGCACTAACCTCTCTGCCTACTTCTCCAAACCCCTGCGTAATTGGCTGCCCTGCCTGCAAAACTCGCTTGATGATATCGAGAGCCTCTGGCAGTTGCTCTTCAAATTTCATTAAACGATCAGCAATCCTTTTCTGTATGTAGAAGTAAACAGACACCCAGCAAGCAAACGCAACACCAGCACAGAGGTACCAAACTTGCCCGAACAAGAACAGAAATAGACCAACCGCAGTCCCTCCGAGGAATGTGAGGAAAATAAACCGACTGAACCCCATGTGTATCCCAGCCAGTTCCAACTTCTTCTTAAAGTTATCGAACAGGCTAAACCTCACAAGCCATCGCTCTAATGGCGATAGATTCTTGAGCGAGTTTTCCCTTAATAAAGAAATACTCTCTTGATCAATATGTTTATGGCTTTCGTGTATCCGCTTGATTAATTGCTTATGCTTAACCTTTTTACCCGCAGAAGGCAGAATTAACGCTTGGCTAATAAAGAATACGGACAAAAACAGCAGTACAAGAAAAAGGGGGAATTGACTATCCATAGCAATCTCCTAACGGGCTTTTTCATTGAATATTTCAAATGGTACGTCTAAGCCTCGTTTTACTAATTGGTCATGGCAGCTTGGTACAATCCCTGTAGCCATGTAATCACCTAACACATTGCCTTCTTGATCGACCCCTCTTCTTTGGAAGGTGAAGATCTCCGACATGGTAATAACGTCACCTTCCATGCCATTAATTTCTTGTACGCTAACCATGCGACGTTTACCGTCTTCCTGACGATCCATTTGCACAACAATATTGATGGCAGACGCGATCTGCGCTCTCAAGTTTTTTGTCGACACATTCCACCCTGCCATCGAGAACATATTCTCAATCCGGCTCAGCGCATCTCTTGGTGTATTCGCGTGGATAGTAGCCAAAGACCCATCATGACCCGTGTTCATTGCGGATAGCATATCCACCGCTTCTGAGCCACGAACCTCACCAACAACTATCCGATCGGGACGCATACGAAGTGAGTTTTTTACTAAATCACGCTGAGAAATTTCACCCTTACCCTCGATATTGGAAGGACGTGTTTCCAAACGGATAATATGTGGCTGTTGGAGTTGTAACTCTGCCGAGTCCTCAATGGTTACAATGCGTTGGTCGCTAGGAATAAAGCTCGACAAAATATTTAGCGTGGTTGTTTTACCAGAACCTGTACCACCAGAAATCAGGATATTCATTTCCCCCACAACCGCCGCATTAAGAAACTTCGCCATTTCAGGAGACAACGATCCAAGTTCTAATAGGTTATCCATATTCAAACGTTCAACCGCAAAACGTCGAATAGAAACTGAAGGCCCATCAATAGCAAGAGGAGGTATAATCGCATTAAAACGTGAGCCATCTTTGAGTCGAGCATCCACCATGGGTGAAGCCTCATCGATCCTTCGACCCACTTGGCTTACAATACGGTCGATAATGTTGCGCAAATGGCGTTCGTCTAAAAAGGTGTGCGGTGTTTTCTCCAACTTACCAAAACGTTCGACGAAAATATTTTTCGGGCCATTTACTAAGATATCTGAGATTGTTTGATCTTCAAGAAGTGGCTCAAGAGGCCCCAGGCCGAACACTTCATCTTCAATTTGATGTATTACGCGGTTTCGCGCTTCTGAACTCAATGGGTGTGTTTGATCTTCCGCAATGAGCTGAACAACCGCTTCGCGCAACTCCTCTTTCGCGCGATCTTCTTGCAAATGCGATAGAAGCCCGAGATCCAAGGTATCCAGTAGTTTCTTGTGGTAGTAGTGTTTTATCGAGAGATCTTGTTCTAATTGCTTTTTCTGCTCCTCGATCGCTTTCATCTTGGCTTCTACCGGCGACAAAGACTTTTGCTCATCTGACGTGTCTTCATCAGATTTTGCCAACTCGACATTCACAACCTTGGATTCTTTTGTTTCATCTACGGAATTGAAAGAACTCCCGACGCCTTTCCGTTTGAAAAACATAACTCCCCCTTACTAAGAAAATAGTTTTTTTATCCAACTTTGATTCTCTTTGGTCGGACTTTCTAATAAGTGCGATATTTCAGCCAAAGACGCTTTCAGCGCACTATTTTTCTTAGATTGAACAATTGGGTTGCCCAAATTAGCGCTCTCGATAGCAATAGCAAAGTTATTAGGTACTAAGTGTATTGCATGTCCACTAACCGCATTTTCAATGTCTTTCAACGATATTGTCGATTTCTTTTCAAAACGATTAACAATTAGTTCAACCTGATGACTACTTAAACCATAGTCTAATTCTAAAGAACGTATATAACTAACAGCATGCTTCACCGAGGTAACATTCTGTTGCAGAATCAAAAAAACATGTGTTGCCGGAGAAACAATTTGTTGATAAACGTGCTCAACGCCATGAGATAAATCCACAATAATATGTGAGTAAAACTGCCTCAAAATAGGTAATAATTTACTAACTTGAACCGCATGCTTGTAATTACCTTTAGGATCATTTTGGTTAAAACACAAATAATTCAAACCTGAAGGATGCTGGTAGACTAGTCCTTCTAGTGATAATTCATCTAAATCATTAACAGAGTCAATCACATCATTAATATTGTATTTAGGCTTACAGTTTAAATAATCAGCGGCATCACTAAACTGCATATCCAAGTCAACGAGCAACACTTTACTCTTAGCATAGCTTGATAATTCTATTGCTGTATTAATAGCCAAAGTGGTTGCTCCAGAGCCACCTTTTGTATTAATAAACAATGTTAGGTCGCCCATTTTCTTATTGGCAATCTTTTCATCCGCGGTAGATTTTAATAAAGGATATAGCTCGCCAAAATCAACCGAACGAGACAAATAATCTGTTGCCCCAAGCCTTAATGCCATTTTAAGGGATGCAGTATCGTTCTCGTCGCCAAATACAATCAAAGCGGTATGATTATGTTGTAAACTGCTGTCACTAGAATAAACATGAGCCACTTTCTGAGCCCAGCTTTCACCGGTTTCAATATAAATGAGATCAGGAACTTGCTTATTTTTCACAAAGTCCAAGTTAAAGGTATCTAGCTCTATCCAATCAATATTTAGATTTACACACCTTGATAGTTCATCAGCAATGTGAATTTTAAAATTTGATGTAGAATAAACTATCCAAATAATCAAGTTAGTTTTTAAACTTTTATGTGTTTCATTATCTATTTTGACTGGTTTCAACATAAAGCTACTCCGCGGAACAATCCGAATAAACAGCAGGGTTATCAGCTTCAGGCTTTAATACACCTAAGCTTTCTGCCGGCAATACAGTTTCAAAAGCAGGCGTTTTTCCTACTGCACTAATAAGCGCAGCTAACACAAAAAACTTAAATTCATAATCAACTGCTCTTGCTTGAACATATTTTATTTTTGAAAACTGAGCATCTAACACTGTAGATGCTGCAGGTGGAGTACTCAAAAAATCCGACACATCAACAGTTGCACCTGTATCGTCTAAATATTCGATTTGTAAATTATTAGCGGTAAAACCTGAAGGATATAGACTCTCCAAAGCTTGATGATTAGGTATTTCATCACGTTCAGAAATAAAACAAACCGTGGCAAGTCGTGCCGCTCGCCTGGTAATTTCGTTGACCATTTGCACTGAATAAAAGTAGATTGCAAACTCAATAATCATGAACAGTACTAACATTACCGCAAGTGCAATTAACGAAAACTCAACTTGGGTCAGTCCTTTCTGTTTCCTTATCCATTGTTTCATGGGCTAGTCCTCATTGACGCAGAAGAGCCAATACTGAAAGCCAAAGAGGTTCCGGTAAAAGGTAAGGTTGAGAAAATAGGCTCATAATTATAAGTAGCCGATATGGTGACAACCTTATTGGTGTCCGTTGGTTGAGTCACAATAATGTCAGCAGCTTCAATATAGTCGATTACCGGCGTACCAACGCCACTCGGCGTGCCATAGATCACCACATTTTTAATATCAGATTCTTCAGCTATGCCTTCAAAATCTAACGTGCCATAAGTATCAATCACGGCATACCGTACGCCATTTTGCAATGCTTTGTTGACCTCTGTGTATTGAATAAAAGCTCGGCTCACGTCGATAACTAATACGGTCAGCATCAGTAGCACTGGCAATGCAAGAATAAACTCTATAATTGCCAGTCCTTTCTGGTTAGCCATCTTTTTCATCTGATGCTTTCTATTGGAGTACATCATATTAAGACCCTCCACTTGACGGGTCTTTGTATAGAACGATTTTGTATGGCCCAACTCCATCTTCATCCGGATCTACCCCAGACGACGCATTTTTTACCGTACAATCCTCTAGAAACTGACCGAATATTTCCGATTCATTCCCCTTGTTTTGCACTTCCTGAGTAACAAAAAAGCATCCTAGGCCCAGTACTTCTAAATCCATCTTGCCGCCTTTTTTTGGAGCTTCATCACAACGAACGATCGGCACTCGTAATACCCTTCTATCGGTTTTCCCATCCGCTCGGTAATATTGCGACTTGCACGCGCCGGGCCCCCCCGTACAAGCGGCTAACCCTTCGACATAATCAGCATAATAAAACGCATCGTTATCAACGGCCGGGTCTTCCGCATCCTGATATTGTTGTTGGTAATTGTCGTATGTTACGTTGGACTCTTCGATGTACTTATCTGAAGTAATGCCTTCATCTGGCTTACCCCCATCAAATCTCGTATTTAGACCTTGCGCTACTGGTCCCGTACCTTTACCAGTCTCTGTTGTGACTAAATCACCGACTGTTATGCACTCCTCAGTATCCCCTGCCAGCATTTCTCTTACTGTATTTTTACCGGAACCAAAGTCTAAAAGGTGATAGTTACCCGAACCAATGCCACCATCCGTGTGCCCTGATGGTTTCAATACATGAATAGTGTCAGCATCTCGATCTTGTGCACCATTGTAGTTTGGGTTTGAAGAAGGAATGTATCCCCACGCCAGATCAGCTGAGCCTACATCGCCACACATAGCAATAGGCGACACGTTACATGTAGTAATGCTTGGCGCACTTGGTCCTGCAACAGCACTCGCTGACACCCCTTTCCCTTTGTCGAGCCCAAACATGCCACTTAAATACTGTGTCAAAAGAACATTACTAACGGCAACACGAACATAGATGTCGCTGTCACTGCCCAAAGAGAACTCTCCAGCTTCAACAAATGAGCCTTTAGCGTTCGAATTTGAGAAAGTTACATCTATGTTTTCCCCCGTGTAAACTAATTCTTGGTTACCATCAGACGCAGCAGAATGAGTCAGAGCATCATTCGCCGCCTGCGTCGCTAAACTAAGCCGCTCAGCCAAATCTGCCGCGTCGGTCCTTTCATCGACGACAACCGCAGCCGCTAATGCAGCGGAGTCGACCGCGTTTTGTAGTCTTGTTTTATTGAGTACTTGGTGATTCAAATCAATACCAAAGGCTGCAACACCAAGTAAAAATAATAAAACTAAACTAATTAATACCAAGGTAATCCCTTTCTGAGCTCTCCTTGGCGCTATATGCATATTCCTTCGCATAGCCCCTCCTAAGTGAACGTATCACTTAATCATCTTTGGCTACCCCATTGTTGTTATATACCTCTAAGCTAACTTGTGTGCGCTCACCACTACCTTCCGGTAAGTAGCCCAAATTCTCATACCAGGCTTCTGGATTCAGAGTTTGTTCAGCGCGCAGCTGGCTAACCGAGATACCAAGCTCGGGGTCATTCGCACAGCCAAACAAGCCGAATGATGTGAAACAAATGGTCATTATCATTATGCTTTTCATCTTGTTCTCCCACTTATAGACTGTGCCCAAACTTGCCCTCAGAGCCACCTTCTGACGAACCGTATTGAATAAAATTGTTGTTAGTATCTTCTTCACTGATGTCGTTTAGCTGGTACCTATCGAAATCCAACTCAGCACCTTTACCAAGCAAATAGAACTCCACATCGTTTGGAGCAACAAAACCATCTGTTGGTAGCGTGATTCGACGTCGATCAATTGGGGTTGCTAATCGAGGAGTAACCAGAATGACTAGTTCTGTTTCCCCAGAGGTAAATTCTTCACTCTTAAACAAGCGGCCTAACACAGGTAGATCACTCGCACCAGGTATACCATTCGCAACGTTACGCGCGTTTTCACTCAATAGCCCCGCAATACCAATGGTTTGACCATCTGCTAGCTCAATCGTTGTACCAGCACTTCGTTTTGTGATTGGTGGAATAAAGAAAGTGGCATTCACTTCGTTTGGATTAAACGTCAACACACCAGAATTGGAAATTTCACTCACATTGACGTTCAGTTTGAGATTGATTCTCTTATCACTCAAAATAAACGGAACAAAGTCGAGTTGAACACCGTACTCTTTGTAGTCGATGGTAATACCATCTTCATTTGGTACTGGAATTGGGAATTCACCACCAGCGACAAACTCGGCTTGCGTACCACTTAATGCGGTAAGGCTAGGCTCTGCTAACACTTTCGCCACGCCATTTTGTTTCGCCACATCAAGCGCGAAGGTAAACAAGGTATTACTGTCGATAAACGACCCAAGAAAACCGAAATCTTCGACTGTTGGAACGTTCAAAATCGGTCCAATTCCATCAATACCGCCACCAGCAGTCGTACCACCCCAAGTAAAATCCCCACTTCTTTGGAAAAAGTGGAAGTTTGAGTCAAAGCGTCTTACTAGTGTGCGCTGCACTTCGGCAACGGTCACTTCTAGCGTCACCTGTTGAGCCCCGCCAATAGAAAGTAGATTGATCACCATGCTGTCATCATCTTTAGAGCTATCATCTTCTTCATCTGCCGCTTCACCCAAAGCGAAGGTTTCAGCAATTTTGACCGCAGTGTCCATGTTTTGCTGACTGCTGACCAAGCCTTTAAGTACCACTTTTTCTTGCGCACTGTGCACTTCGATATTTTCATCCGGCAAGAACTGATAAAGCTTCGACTTAAGCGTATTTAGATCATGCGTGACTTCCACGTTAAACTGCTCAATTAACCGGCCTCTGCGATCCCACACCGACACATTCGTGGTACCTAACTTCTTACCAATAAGAAACAGCTCGTTCGATCTGAGCACTAAAATATCCAAGACTTCTGGATCCCCTAATGTCACTTTCTTCGCTTGGCCGGATATCATCAATTGGGTTGATTGGTGATGCGCAACTGTCACGACTTTTCCTGACTGCACCGTGGCTGCGTTAACAGACAAGCTGACAAAAAGTAACTGGCTAACAAGTAATATTATTGTTTTCATAATTCACCTAATTGCTGACTCGGACACTGGATGCCTGAGATCCCTTAATAATGGTCACACTAGGTCGTGGCGTGTATTTTCTTGCTACAACAGGTTTATCCACTTCATGAGGGTTGCGCAGAGCAAGCTGTATATCGCCTTTGCTGTTCGCCGATAAGAGCTTTTCTGCCTCTTTCGGTGTTACTTCTAAAGTCACAGCGCGTACAATCACGGGTTTGTTATCATTCGTTTTGGCTGTTTGGTCCACCGCAAGAACATTGATATTTTTAAGCACTGTTTTTGTTGTGGCGTTTTTACCTTGTCCATAACTCACTGTATTCAGGACATCGACCTTGTTGCCTGGTAACAAAAAACCTGCCACACCGATAACGTCATTTACGCGAATAGTGATTGCTCGCTTGTTTTCTGGAATTAATGCAGCAAGTGTTGCGCCTTCACCAGGTAGGGCAAGGCGATGAGGGTTAACAAGTTCACCCGCGTAAATAGTATTGGCAACGATTCTTCCCAATGCCTGTTCTTTTACTTTCAATGTTTCATCATCTATCCAATCCACTTCCATGAGCTTAGTAGACAAATGTTTCTCAGAGAGAATAGTTCCTGGCTCTAGCTCCATGGCGGCAACTAAAACGGGATGCCTTTCGACCTCTTCTAACTCGACTGTTGGTTGGTTTCTGCCATCCATCCATTGTTTAGCGATCAAAACGGCGGCAAGGCCGAAAACAATGGAGAGCAACAGCAACATGATGACTTGAGTCCGACTCATAATTTAGATCTCCCTATTCATCCACTGTGAAGTACAGTCCCCAGGCACGGGTTAAAATGTCTGATGAGACGACCTTCTCTTTCCCTTCGAACACCAAAATATCGCGGCTAATACCGAGTAAGTCTTTTGGTAAACAAGGGTAGTTGGCGACATCATTGTCGCGATGTAACTGACTTAACGTATCGAAAAACTCAGGCACAAGCGTCATTTGGTAATCTTTAGCAAGCGAAACCCAAAGCGCTTGATAATCTGTCAAACCAAGCGGTGTAAACTCGATCTTGTAACCCAAACGACGTAAAAAAGCAGGGTCAGCAATTTTGCTTGGCGCAAAATTGGATGAGAATGCCAAAGTAAGCATAAATGGCACCGTTACTTGTTGACCATTTGGCAGCGCCAGATGGTCAAATAAGTATTCCATTGGAACGATCCATCTATTTAGCAAGGCATCAACAGGCATTGACTGACGACCGAGATCATCAATCACTAAGATTCCGTTGTTAGCCATCATTTGCAGTGGCGCAATCCATACACGATTATGCTCGCTGTGGTTTACCTCAAGCATCTCCAATGTCAGCTCACCGCCCACTTGAATGTTTGGTCTTTCACAAAGAACCCAGCGTTTGTCGTAATGGGTTTCCAACTTAACGAAAACCTGAGAATGGGAGTTGTCTAAACGACGGTGATGATGCTCTGAGAACACTTTGATGATGTTGCCATCGGCATATACGGCGTAAGGAATAAACACCGAAGTGTTCATTGCATTGAGCACTCTTGATGCAACGTAACTTTTACCAGTACCCGCGTGGCCGTAAAGCAACAAAGCTCGTCCAGAGTTGATAGCAGGTCCGAGAACAGGAACTAAGTGATCCGAGCCAAAAACATCAGATAATGCACGCTCTACATCGATACGGGTAACAGGGTTTTTGCGTAGATCTTGTCCTTCAACAACGGTCCAATACTCTTCCAAAGAAACTGGAACAGGACCGATATACGGATCTTTTCTATATGCAATGTCTGCTTCCGCAAGTCCTAATTCCGTTAGACTATAACGAATGTTCGAGTACGAATGGTTTAGCTTCTCAGATGTAGGCTGATATACCTCAACCCAGCTTCGTTTCCTCAACTGCGCCAAAGCAAGTTCAACAATATTTGAAACCACGCATAACCGCTGTGTTAACTCGATCAAATCACATTTCGGATAGGCAGACAGATGTTTCAACACGAGGTTTTCGACGACTGAAGCCGGTATGCCAAGACCCTCGATAGACGAAGGCACTTTTGGTGAATTTATTTGTGGCACGAGTTTTTCCCAATACGCAGAGCCCATCACACTTCCCCTCCTTGAAGTTGCCTAGCCAACTGATGCTGAATGTACTGCATGCCATTTATTATTTTTATTTAGTGGGTGTAGGAGAAATAAGCTAATCCAATTACGATTATCGGCGCGAAAGGAATGACTAACGGCTTATTAGACCTAAAGCCTGGTGTTACTTTTTCTGAGCAATACCCTTTTATCTGGTGTGATAGAGCAACACTAGTCGATGACACGTGTAACATTAGATAAAAAATGCCCACGATGCCTCCAGCAAGTATTATTCCAGTAGACGCTTCCCCAAGATTACTCAGACCGAGCCATGTTCCTACGACGGCGAGTAACTTGACGTCTCCTCCAGCCATTACTTTGAACAGATACAGCGCGAAACACACTGCAAACGCAACCAGCCCACCATATACATGATCCAAACCACTTGTGGCTGGGTTGTAAATTACGTTTGCAGTAACAGCAACCAAAAGCATAAGCACCGCTTTATTTGGTATTTTGTGTTTCTGAGCGTCTGAGACTCCAATCGCAATAAGCAATGACCAAATAATTAACTCAGTCTCAAGCATTAATCTTATTGACCAGTTCCACCAGCTTCACCAGCTCCACTAATATCGCTTGCGACTGCTACAAACTTGTCTGCGAGAGTTCCCCAAAAGTCTGTGCTCAACATCGCTGCTACAATTAGTGCCGCACCTAGGATGTACTCCAAAAGTGTTAGCCCCTCTTCGTCTTCCATGAAGTCCTTGATTAGATTGCGAAAGTTATCCATAAGATTATCCCCTTTATTTAACCAAATCTCGCTTGTCCATGACGCAGGTATCATATACACCCGAATCATGCTTAAACATTAGTCATCAAGAATTAGGGGGGTTAGGACTTTTTTGCCAAAGGTTAGTACTTTCTTGCCTGTCTGCGCTTCAGAGGCAAAATGTATCATAAATAAGACATACCACTGTAAGCTATGTGACACATTTCACACTTGCAGTATGACTATACAAGCCTAAGCTTAATAAACGAAAGGGTGAGGTCTGAAGCTCAAGGAATGAGGCTCGACTGACCTCAATGCATACTAACACTGGTGTAGTACGTACTGAGCAGGATTCATATGGATAAACAGACCAAAGCTTACTGGATAGGAGAGACCCTTTGCTCGCTGCCGGAACAATTTCGTTGTGAGTTTGATGGGTGCTTTGACATTATGGACTGCAGTAAAGATATCTCAGTCCTCAGTGATAAAGAACATAGCTATTTCTTTTACTACATAACCTGTGATCATCAAGAGCACTTGAAAGGTGTTATAACGCTCTGTAAAAACCTCGACAAAAAACTGATCGTCGTATCTCCAAAAGATACAGTTCCCCACTTGCCGCCCAAGCATATTTGTGCGGAATATTATAAGTTGAACGAGCTCACTCTTCCTATCTGGCTTTCACAGATAAAATTGAAATACTTTTTGCATAGTAAAGTAGACGAAGAACAAATCTCGGTAGATAAACTTTTCTCTCGAAGCGGCAAGTCAAACTTTTCAGACGTAGTCCATTACATCGCCAATAACGTTCATAAGGACCTAAGAGAAGAGGAAGCAGCCGCTCTTTGCCATTACTCGCCGAACTACTTTTCCAAAGTTTTCCACCGTAAAGTGGGTATGTGCTTTCGTGATTATGTCACGGCGAAACGCATTTCATTAGCTAAGAAAATGCTAATTGAAAATGAATCGATGAAAATTGCTTACATTGCTTATCAGTGCGGGTATCGAGACGTTTCTTACTTTTCTCGAATTTTTAAGAAAAAAACGGGGCTGTCTCCAGCAAATTATCGACAGCAGTTTTAGGCTTTATTTGTAGCGACTGTCAGGACAACTAACGCTATCTTCCCCACATATTTCATCAAAATGCATTCCCGTGTCGCGATTTAACATGCTAAAGTTAACAATGCGTTAACAATTATAAATACAATGAGAAGACATGGAGTCACTTAAAATGAATCAGCCGAATCTAAATAGCGCTGCTGGTTGCGCTCTCCCACCACCAAATGAAATGATCCTCAAATGGGCTCAAGAGCGTCCAAATGAGGTCTACCTAAAACAAATTATTAACCGACAGTTTGTTGAGTACACATTCTCTGATGTTGCAGATCAAGCCTTAAAACTTGTCAGCGCACTACGCTCGCTTGGTGTAAAGCCTGGCGACAAAGTCGCGTTAGTATCTAAAAACTGTGCAGAATGGTTTATTTGCGATCTTGCTATGATGCTTGGTGACTATGTCAGTGTGCCAATCTTTCCTACCGCCGGTGCAGATACCATCGAATACTGTGTGACTCATAGTGAAAGTAAAGCGATCATTGGCGGAAAACTCGATGATCCCAAAGCAACTCAGCAAGTCATTGATGCTATGCCTGAACTCATTAGCATCGCTCTACCTTATGACACGGCACCTAAGTGTAAGCACGAATACCAAGCGATCATTGCTGATGCAGTGCCAAGTGAAGAGCGTCCGCAGCATTACGATGACAAGCTAATGTCGTTGGTGTATACCTCAGGCACATCAGGGTTACCGAAAGGCGCGATGCTAACTTACGGCGCATTCAGTTGGTCTGTTCAGCAACTGATCAATCATATTGGTATCCAAGAAAACGACCGATTGTTCTCTTATTTACCGCTCGCTCATATTACAGAGCGTGTTTATATCTTCGGTTCATCGATTATGGGTGGCGTACCAACAGCATTTCCAGAGTCACTGGACACTTTTATCGAAGATGTGAAGATGCACCGACCAACTCTGTTTATCTCCGTCCCACGATTATGGACGCTATTCCAGCAACGTATTCAAGACAAACTTCCACAGAAGAAGCTCAATATTCTGTTGAAAATCCCATTCGTCAATTCTTTGATCAAGAAAAAGCTAGCAGATGGTCTAGGTTTAGATCAGGCTCGAGTATTGGGCTGTGGCTCTGCACCTGTCTCGCCAGCGCTGTTGGAATGGTACCACTCAGTGGGCCTTGATATCACAGAGGCTTGGGGGATGACGGAATCATTTGCCTACAGCACGCTCAACTACCCATTTAGAGCTGACAAAATTGGTAGTGTCGGTAATGCAGGGCCAGGCATTGAGTTAAAAATCGCAGCTGATGATGAAATCATGGTGCGTGGCAAAGGGCTATTTTCTGGCTACTACAAAAATGACATTGCCACCCAAGAGTCTTTTGATTCAGAGGGCTGGCTACACACAGGCGATATCGGCGCTATCGACTCAGATGGTTATCTAACGATTCAAGGCCGTAAAAAAGATAACTTCAAAACCGCCAAAGGTAAATTTGTCTCTCCGGTTCCTATCGAGAAAAAGCTTTTCGAGTACAGTCGCGTAGAGATGATGTGTCTCATCGGTTTAGGGCTACCCGCTCCGATTCTTTTGGTTGTGCCACATGACTTCCCTAACTTTGATCGAGAGCGATACGCACGTACCACACGTAAAGTTATTGCCAGGATGAATCAAGAACTCGCCTCTCATGAGCAAATCAAAGGTGTGTTAATGATTAAAGAACCTTGGAGTATAGAAAATGGCGTACTGACGCCAACGCTTAAAATTAAACGTCATGTGCTCGAACAAAAGTATCATGAGATAGGCCACAATTGGCCAAAAGATGAATTGGTCGTGTGGGAAGAAGACTTGTAATTTTGCTTGCACTCCTTAACACCATTGGGGAGTGCAACTTAACTTTGAGCTTGAATCAAACTCATAAACTACTCTCTCCAGAATGGCTTACTCACTTCACAACTAATCTCCCTTTCACCTAATCCAATATCGTCCCAAAGGTGCTTTGGTAACTCTCTCAAGTGACGACGTGTCTTATAGTTCCTTCTCCAAGCCGCCAGTTTAGAATAAATTAACTGTAACCCGCTCTGATGGGCAGTAGGTATAGTACGTTCACAAGTGTGTGTCATGTTTTCCATTTCAAAGATTCCTATACAATGTTGACCACTTAATAATCAGCGACTACGCTGATATCCTCAAACGATAGAATCTGCCATAGAGTTAAGGAAAACTAATGTGAAAGATCGAATGCCTCCCTTACAGGGCTTGTATTACTTTTTCGTTGCAGCAAAGGAAGGAAGCTTTAAAACGGCAGCAAAAGAACTGTTTGTTACGCCAGCGGCCATTAGTCAGCAAATTCGTCATTTAGAAGAGTTCTTAGGCACGGACCTATTTGTTCGTCAGCACAGAAAAATCGTGCTCACACCAGAGGGAGAGCTACTGTTTAGTCAGGCAGAAAGAGGGTTTGCTCATTTGCAACAAGGGGTTAGATTAGTCAATCAAGATCCAAACCCGAACCACCTTTCGATATCAACACTCCCCTCTTTCGCTCATCATTGGTTAGTCCCGAAAATTACGGCTTTTCGCCAGCGTCACCCTGATATCGCCTTGCTATTAGAACCAACCAATGATTTGGTGTCTTTTCAAGATAGTCAGATAGATTTATGTGTTCGTTACGGTTTAGGAAAATATCCCAATTTAGAATCACAATGGCTGATGGACGAAGCTTTTTATCCTGCTTGTCATCCGGTGTACCAGAAAGAGCACGGGATCTATAACATCGAGGATTTAAGCAAAGCTGAGCTGATTGAAGATGTTTGGCCTGATCTTGATTGGAATATGTGGTTAGCAACCTTGGGTCACTGCGCAGCAAAGCCTACCTTAAAATACAGTGGATCACATCTCGTACTTGAGGCTGCACTATCACTTCAAGGCGTGGCATTAGTAAAACACAGTTTAGCCCATCAATATTTTCGTTCTGGCAAATTGGTCCGAATTGGAGATATCGCCATCAAGCCCAATTTTGCGTATTACTTGTGCGCGCCAAAAGGCTACTTAAAAAGACCTAAAGCTCAATTGTTTGCGCAATGGTTGAAGGAAGAAATAGAAATATTTGAAAAGTCAGTGGTGCCAGACTTTAGGACCATTGACCTAAAAGGCAACAGCACTAGAACGGCATCATAACAATCGTCAAAACAAACGCTAAATAGGAATAAAACAAAAACGCTCTGCGTATAAGACTGCTAGATACAAAAAGCCCCGCACTAAGCGGGGCTTTCAAGTTATAGAGTTAACTTAAGAATTACTTCTTAGCGTTACGCTCTTTAACGTCAGCAATTACTTGCTCTGCAACGTTTGTTGGACATGGTGCGTAGTGTGAGAACTCCATAGAGAACTGACCACGACCAGAAGTCATAGTACGTAGAGTACCGATGTAACCAAACATTTCTGATAGAGGTACATCACCCTTGATACGTACGCCTGTAGACGCTGCTTGTTGGTCTTTGATCATACCACGACGACGGTTAAGGTCACCGATTACGTCACCAACGTGATCTTCTGGAGTGAACACGTCAACTTTCATGATTGGCTCAAGAAGTTGCGCGCCAGCTTTAGGCATAGACTGACGGAATGCACCTTTCGCTGCGATTTCGTAAGCGATAGCTGAAGAGTCAACTGCGTGGAAACCACCGTCGAATAGTTCAACTTCAACGTCTAGAGTAGGGAAGCCAGCTAGAACACCGTGCTCCATCATTGACGCAAAGCCTTTCTCAACTGCAGGCCAGAATTCTTTAGGTACGTTACCACCAACAACTGTTGATTTGAACGTGAAGCCAGAGTTTGGCTCACCTGGTTTGATGCGGTAATCGATCTTACCGAACTGACCAGAACCACCAGACTGTTTCTTGTGCGTGTAGCTATCTTCGATTGCTTGAGTGATAGTTTCACGGTAAGCAACCTGTGGAGCACCAACTTCTAGCTCAACGCCGTAAGTACGCTTAAGGATATCTACCTTGATGTCTAGGTGAAGCTCACCCATACCTTTCAGGATAGTTTCGCCTGAATCTTCATCAGTCTCAACTTGGAATGATGGATCTTCTGCAACCATTTTACCGATCGCGATACCCATCTTCTCAGAACCGCCTTTATCTTTAGGCTTAACTGCGATAGAGATTACTGGATCTGGGAAGATCATTGGCTCAAGAGTACATTCGTGCTTAGGATCACATAGAGTGTGACCAGTTTGAACGTTCTTCATACCAACTACAGCGATGATGTCACCAGCTTGTGCTGAATCGATCTCGTTACGCTCGTCCGCGTGCATCTCAACCATACGGCCGATACGCTCTGTTTTACCAGTTGCAGAGTTAAGGATTGTGTCACCTTTCTTCATCTTACCAGAGTAGATGCGGATAAAGGTTAGAGCACCGAAGCGGTCATCCATGATCTTAAATGCAAGAGCACGTAGTGGCTCGTCTGCAGATACAGTCGCAACTTCACCAGTTGGCTCACCAGTCTCTGAATCAGTTAGAGGCTGTGGATCAACTTCTGTTGGAGATGGTAGGTAATCAATTACCGCGTCAAGAATAAGTTGGATACCTTTGTTCTTGTACGCTGAACCACAGTAAGTTGGGAAGAATGCTAGATCACGAGTACCTTTACGGATACAACGTTTGATGTCTTCTAGAGATGGCTCTTCGCCTTCTTCTAGGTAAGCCATCATTAGATCTTCGTCTTGCTCTAGAGCAGTTTCGATTAGCATTTCACGGTATTCAGCAGCTTTTTCTACCATGTCTGCTGGAATATCTTGAACTTCGTAGTTCTCTGGTTGGCCAGACTCATCCCATACGTAAGCTTGTTGGCTTAGTACGTCTACAACACCTACGAAATCTTCTTCGATACCGATAGGTAGAGTCATAACTAGAGGTGTAGCACCTAGTACGTTCTGTACTTGATCTACAACTTTGTAGAAATCTGCGCCCATACGGTCTAGTTTGTTAACGAAGATCAGACGTGATACGTGTGATTCGTCAGCGTAACGCCAGTTAGTTTCTGACTGAGGCTCAACACCACCAGAACCACAGAATACACCGATACCACCGTCAAGTACTTTTAGAGAACGGTAAACTTCGATAGTGAAGTCAACGTGTCCAGGAGTATCGATGATGTTTAGACGGTGATCGTTCCAGAAACAAGTTGTTGCTGCAGACTGGATTGTGATACCACGCTCAGCTTCCTGCTCCATGAAGTCAGTAGTAGTTGAACCGTCGTGAGTGTCACCGATCTTATGGATCTTACCAGTTAGCTTTAGGATACGCTCTGTAGAGGTAGTTTTACCCGCGTCTACGTGAGCAAAAATACCAATGTTTCTGTATTTTGATAAATCAGTCATTGTCTTACTCTGTTAATAAGGTATAAAGTGCGCGCAGAGTATATCACATTCTGTCAATACTGATACCCTTGCGTGCGGATGGAAGAAAAAAAATTTTAACGTGAAATTTCCGTCCCCAAAGCATAGTCAAACACAGCAATTTATGTACTTTATTCGCATTTTATTGAGGACGAATAGAACAGTTTGTGATTGCACAAATACCATTCTTATGAGCATTACAGCTCGTCAAAAGCCTCTATAGCTTCCGACAATTTCTTAACGCCGTGAATTTGCATGCCAGGGATGCCACCTTTCGGCATGTTGGCTGCTGGCACGATGGCTTTCTTGAAACCATGTTTGAACGCTTCATTCAAACGCTCTTGCCCACTTGGCACTGGACGGATTTCGCCCGCAAGCCCTACCTCACCAAAAATCACCACATCTTTAGGGAGTGGACGGTCACGAAAACTCGATAAAAGCGCCATAACTAAAGCAAGATCAGCGCTCGTCTCCGTCACCTTAACACCGCCAACCACATTAACAAAGACATCTTGGTCTGCCATTTGTAAGCCACCATGCTTATGCAACACAGCGAGCAAAAGTGATAGGCGGTTCTGCTCCAAGCCGACCGCAACACGACGAGGGTTGGCTAACTGCGAGTAATCCACCAGCGCTTGAATCTCTACTAGTAGAGGGCGCGTGCCTTCCCAAACCACCATGACTGAAGAGCCTGATGTTTCTTCTTCACCACGAGAAAGGAAGATCGCTGATGGGTTACTCACTTCCTTCAATCCTTGGCCTGTCATTGCAAATACACCAAGCTCATTCACAGCACCAAAACGGTTTTTATGACTACGCAAAGTGCGGAATCGGCTATCCGTTCCACCATCGAGTAGTACCGAACAGTCGATAATGTGTTCAAGAACTTTGGGGCCCGCAAGGGTACCATCTTTTGTTACGTGACCAACAATAAATACCGCAACATTATTCTGTTTTGCGTATCGTGTCAGAGCCGTCGCAGATTCACGTACCTGAGCAACACTGCCAGGCGACGATTGAACATCAGAAACGTGCATCACCTGAATCGAGTCTATTACCATTATACGAGGCTGCTCTTTTTCGGCGATTTGGCAAATTTTGTCGACGTTCGTTTCCGATAGCATTTTTAAATGATCTTTCGGCAAGCCCAATCGGGAAGCACGCATTGCCACCTGCTGTAATGACTCTTCACCGGTTACGTAAAGCGTTGGCATTTGCGCAGATAAACTACACATGGTTTGCAACAGAAGGGTTGATTTACCTGCACCAGGGTTACCACCAATCAAAATTGCGGCACCTGGCACAACACCACCACCCAATACGCGGTCAAGCTCTTTAAACCCACTGGTGAAGCGAGGTACTTCTTGCAGATCAATTTCGGATAGCGTTTGAACCGTAGCTTCTGTTGCGGAACCAGCGTAGCCGCTTAAGCGTTCATTGCGAGCAACGGTTGGCGATGCAGCGATACGTACTTCTGTTATCGTATTCCATGCACCACATGCGTTACACTGCCCCTGCCAACGGGGAAAGTCCGCGCCACAATCATTACAAACATACGCTCGTTTTGCTTTCGCCATGATGCCTCAATTTTTTCTACAAATGTGACTAAGCACAGCCAAGTCAGACCTGAACTGAAATGAACTATTGATATACTTAAGTATTACTTCGCTTAGCCGATACAATTTAAAGTAACGACATACTCTAACAGAAATAATGCAGCAATCTGAAATTCTCTCGCTCGCAGAACGACTCATTCCCGTTTACGGTACGAATGACTTTGACTTTGTCCTTGGCCAACTGACCGAGGAAGAGCCGCCTTCGGCCAAAATTTTGGTTAAAATGGAACTTAACCGCTTAATGGCTCCATGCAAAAAAAGCATTGATTTGCGAGGTCGCGTTCAAGGCGAATGTCGCGAGTATATTTTGGATGGTATTCCACATTGGTTGGATGACGTTGCTTTCAACGCTTACCATAAAAACATCAAAAAGTTTGGCTGCTACACGGAAGGAATGTGGGAAGCATTGGTCAACACGCGAAATAACTTTCGCGTAATGAGCAAGCGCCTTACTCAGCAAAAAACGCAATCGTTAACGGATCCTAAAAGCCCGTTCTTAGCAGAACCCGTTCACCTAGGCTACGATTTAAAGCGCCAAGAAAAACGCTTGAAAGTCCAATCTCAAGTTGAAATTTGCCGTTCTAAAGGACAGCTTCTTCATGGATTAAGCATTGATTTATCTAGCTCTGGCGCAAAGTTTAAAGTCCCTAGCGCATTTAAATATAACCTTGGGGAAATTATTCAGGTCACGTTTACTGAATTTGCCAGCAAATCTAACGTTGCAGGTATAGAGAAACCGCTTGCATACCGCATACTCGCGGTTGATGACTGTTACGAAAATGATTCAGTTCGATACCTCAGAACCATACGCTTAACTGATACCAATGTCGTCACCAGAGTGATAGATGAAGCGCTCAACAGTGCTGCTAAAAGGGCTCGTCACGACAATCAAGACAAGATTATTCGAGCTCGAACTCGCGGTTATGAGCATATCGCACTAAAGCACACCAGCAGCTTGCCTCTATTCTTTGATGGTAGTGACCTAAAATTAGCAATGTTAACGCCAAACAATCAAAAGCTTTGGCAATACTGGCACGATGAGAGAAACCAGCAAATGTTTGGTTCCTTATTCAACGAGCAACGCATCGCGTCACTCATTAAGCCTGGTGTTAAAGGAACAACCAATGTCCTTTATTCATTTACTCACGAGCACGAGAATCGAACCTATTTCTATTCGATGTTTCGCCCAGAAGCAACTCGCGAACAGCGCCAGCTATTTTGGCATTTAGGTGGCAAACGAGAGAGTTGGCGCGCCTTTAGAATTTCAATCTTTGAACTATCAGAGCAAGAGCAGGAAGACCTAGCAGCTTTCTCTCCAGAGTTGGCAGAAACGTCTCAATCACTGACTCATATTGGTATTTTGCAAGAAATTGCTGACGAAAAATCAGGGCAGGATTACCTGCTAACTGAAAAGCCGCGCTTACCCGCTAATACGTTAAACGCGTTTCGTCATCCGAGAAGAGTTATCGGCAATCCAAAGGGCATTTATTTTGATGCAAAGTCTCGTCGTAAAGAGCCTCGTTATCGTTTTAAAACACCTTTAGAGTTGTACTCAGGACAAACTAAAACAGGCGGCTGTACTGTTGACCTTTCCAAACGAGGACTCGGAATTAGGCTAAGTGAGCCCACGATGTTACGTTCTGGGCAAGAGGTAAGAATCAACTTTCGAGAATTACAACTCTACGATAAAAAATTGCCGTTAATGTCGGTGCCATATCGAGTAATTCGTGTAAGCCCAGATGGTTGTAGCGTGCAGCTAGTTATTGATGAAAGCAGCCAAACCATGAAGGTAATCGCTTTTTTCAACAGCATTATCGAGCACAATCAAGACAAGCTAATCCCGCAAAAAGAGACGCTACCAAGTAATGCTCTACTTGAAAGGCTGCACTGCATGTTGCTCTCGCGTACGCTGAGCACGCCCATTTTTATCAGTAAGAGTACGTCATCTTCAATAAAAACCCCCGTTATCGGGGTGAACTTGCCGCTACCTAAACACATTGAGCTTTTTGCCCGCCTTGGGCATGACCAACTGTTGTCACTTGAACCTATCTTTAAAGGCCGGACAAGCACATTAATCGCAGAGCCAATAAAACGTGTAGAAGGTGCTCAAGCCAGACATCAGGATATCTACATAAGCGCCGCAAAAGTAGGCAATAAAATTACAGGCATTGAGTCAAAGCTTCATCAAGAGTTCAACAGCGTAAAAGAGCGGATTCAATTTATAAAGAAAGCGCGAATGATGGGTGACTTTTACGTGATTCGCCTTTCTACTGCGCCAATTTTCGATCCGATGACATCATTACTGCAACAAGATTTAAGTGACTTAACCCAATTTGGTGTACATCAAGCAAGCAAGTTAGAAAAAGAGTTGACGGCGCTCGTTGGTTACAGTGAATTTGAAGACATTACTGAAGAGGTAGTAATTAGATTGGAGTTAACCGAGTAAATTCAAAGTCATACCAAATTGAAAAAAAACACCGCCTTTCTGGCGGTGTTTTTGAATGGATGGTTAAGGTTTAGCTTTCCAGCTGACCTTTTGCTGCTTCACCAATGCGCCAGATAAAATACAGAGCACACCGCCCAACCCTGCAAAGCGAATCGCAGATTGCGCTTGAGCTTCCACTTTTGGTTTTGCGTGATAAGCAATCCCTAAGCCCGCCACCGACATCATCACAAGATCATTAGCGCCATCACCGACAGCGACCGTGTTGTGCTGCTCAATTTCATATTCATCCGCCAATTCCACTAGAATGTCAGACTTCATCTGCGCCGTTACCACATCGCCAAGTACGTTACCCGTGAGTTTGCCGTCAATAATTTCTAATTGATTGGAACGAGCAAAATCTAGGTCGACTTTATCTTTGATGTAATCAGAGAAGTAAGTAAAACCACCGGAGGCAATCGCTGTTTTCCAGCCCAAGGCTTTCAACGTCGCAATTAGCGCTTCAAAGTCCGGCATGAATGGTAACTGGGAACGAACTTGTTCAAGAATTGATTCATCGGCACCTTTGAGCTTACCAACTCGCTGACGTAAACTTTGCTCAAAATCCAGCTCACCTTGCATGGCACGTTCAGTGACTTCAGCGACCTCATCCCCTACTCCTGCCAGTTTCGCGATTTCATCAATACACTCTATCTGGATCGCCGTTGAATCCATATCAAATACAATCAACCCTTGGGTTGATAGATCGGGCACTTCATTAAGCGAAGCGTAATCTAGGTTGAGACTTTGTAAGATCGTTTCATGTTGAGGAGTCAACTCTCCGGCCATCAGGGCTACTTCATATTGGCCAACTTTCCACGTTTCTAGTATCGGGTTGTAAAAGCCGGTGAAGAAATCAATGTCTTCGAAGTGACTTGGCGAAAGGTACTCAGCAAATACGATCCAGTTTGCTTTTGCTTTATCTAATTGGGAGGCAAATCGAGTCTCGGGTAATCGTTTTAAAAGTGTCGTATGTTTTCTGATAGGCAAGCTTTTTGACGCGTCCATGTATATAATCCCTTATGACTTTGCTAAAACGTTACCTCAACAAACTAAAAAGGCAAGTCTTTGTTTTATTTTAAATGGATGAGTAAAGAGCATGAGTGAATCTTTGTTCTCAGTAAGGAATGCCCTAAGAATTCTGGCACTAATCCTACTGTGTGTGATGTTGTTTATCACAATAAAAAACAGTGTTGTGATCAGTAAGGGTAATGAGAAAATTCAAGCACAACAGCTTGAAACGCTCACCAAAGTTTTGATTTCACAGGCGTCTCTTTCTGCCAGTGAGATGATTTTAACTAAAGATCAAGAACGATTACTTCAGCTAACAAACCAGCTAGCACAAGACCGTTTAGTGTTTGATGCAACAATCTACGATGCACAGGGTGTACGTTTAGCGTCTAGTGAAGAGGCATTATCGGTACGCGAAGTTCTTGGCCTGGATACGCCTTTGGCAACAGCTTCCATTGGTCGCCAGCAGTTGGTTGAACCAGTTTTTGCAGATGGTGCGCTTATCGGTTTTGTTCGCGTGACCTTTGAGACGGGCCGGGTGACGGCTATTTCTGACCACCACTATCGCAAGAGCGATCGTTATATGTACATGATGGTCTTAATGAGCTTTGTCTGTGGTATGTTGTTCATCTTGATTTTACGTCGACAACCGATACGTCGTAAAAAAGCGCCAAACCTGCTGCTAACCAAGTAACTAGGTAGCGCTAATAACTCATATAAAAACAGCCCGCAATGTGCGGGCTGTTTTTTTTAGCTCTTGAGAGCGAAAAATAGAATGACTCTTCGTCGCTTACTCTTCGTCACCAAGCAATACTGAATCTAGTGCGATTAGCATCATGTCGTTGAATGTCGTTTGACGCTCGTCAGATGTAGTCTGTTCGCCAGTCTTGATATGATCAGAAACCGTACAGATTGTCAGAGCTTTTGCACCGTATTCTGCCGCAACACCGTAAATACCAGCCGCTTCCATTTCAACACCAACAATGCCGTACTTGTCCATTACATCGAACATTTCTGGATCTGGCGTGTAGAAAAGCTCTGCTGAGAATAGGTTACCAACTTTAACGTCAATACCGCGAGCTTTTGCAGCGTCTTCTGCCGCACGAACCATGTTGTAGTCTGCGATTGCCGCGAAGTCATGACCTTTAAAGCGGATACGGTTCACTTTAGAGTCAGTACATGCACCCATGCCGATCACAACATCACGCACTTTGATGTCTTCATTCACTGCGCCACAGCTGCCAACACGGATGATTTTCTTCACGCCGAAGTCTTTGATTAGTTCAGTCGCGTAAATCGAGCATGATGGGATACCCATACCGTGGCCCATTACCGAGATCTTACGGCCTTTGTATGTGCCTGTGTAACCAAACATATTACGAACGTCACACACTTGAACGACATCTTCAAGGAAAGTCTCTGCGATGTATTTTGCACGTAGTGGATCACCAGGCATCAGTACGACGTCTGCAAATGCACCCATTTCAGCATTGATATGTGGAGTTGCCATTTTCTTTTCCTTAACCTTTCTCTAGCGCTCCGCGCTTAAGGCGATATAAGCCAGAGTATTCTCATTTCCGACAAGCAGCATTTACATACTGCAAACATAAAACTAGGAGCAATCAAGCTCCTAGTTTTCAAAAACCTAACTAATTATAGGAAGTTCTTACCGTAATCCATTGGAGAAGTACCGAAGTAACTTGCCAATGTTTGACCGATATCTGCGAATGTTTCGCGGCGGCCAAGAGAACCAGCTGGTACTTTTTGACCATAAACCAATACTGGGATGTGCTCACGAGTATGGTCAGTACCTGGCCATGTTGGGTCACAGCCGTGGTCTGCCGTTAGGATAAGCACATCGTCTTCTTCCATAATCTCTAGCACTTCATTGATGCGACCATCGAAGTACTCAAGTGCCGCTGCGTAACCCGCTACGTCACGACGGTGACCGTAAGCTGAGTCGAAGTCTACAAAGTTAGTGAATACGATCGTGTTGTCGCCCGCTTCTTTGATTTGCTCTAGCGTTGCTTCGAACAATGCAGGGATACCTGTCGCTTTCACTTTCTTAGTGATGCCGCAGTTTGCGTAGATATCAGCAATCTTACCAATAGAAACCACGTTGCCTTGCTTCTCATCAACGAGCTTCTGAAGAACCGTTGCTGATGGTGGCTCTACAGAAAGATCACGACGGTTACCTGTACGCTCAAATTGACCTTTACCAGCACCAACGAATGGGCGCGCGATAACACGACCAATGTTGTAATCTTCTAGCTCTTCACGTGCGATTTGGCAAAGCTCTAGTAGACGGTCTAGACCGAAAGTCTCTTCGTGACATGCGATTTGGAATACAGAGTCAGCAGACGTGTAGAAGATTGGTTTGCCAGTCTTCATGTGCTCTTCACCAAGATCGTCAAGAACTTGAGTACCAGACGCGTGACAGTTACCTAGGAAACCGTCAAGACCTGCACGCTCAAGAATGCGGTCAGTCAATTCTTTCGGGAAGCTGTTTGCTTTGTCAGTGAAGTAACCCCAGTCAAACAGAACAGGAACACCTGCGATTTCCCAGTGACCAGACGGCGTGTCTTTACCTGAAGAAAGCTCTGCTGCATGACCGTATGCACCAATGATTTCAGCGTCTGCGTCTAGTCCAGGTGCGAAGCGACCTGTCGATTCTTTATGCGCCATTGCCAAACCAAGTTTCGATAGATTTGGAAGGCGAAGTGCACCTTGGCGATTGTCGTTATCTGCTAAGCCTTTTTCACATTGGTCAGCGATGTGACCTAGTGTGTCTGAACCTACATCACCAAATTCTTTAGCGTCGGCAGTTGCACCGATACCGAATGAGTCTAGTACTAAAATAAATGCTCTTTTCATTGCTCGTTCCTTAGGCCCACTCGGCTTTTTATTATGGTTGAGTAGGCCTTGTGTAATTACTTGTTCTATTAGATATCTTCTGCACGAATTTGGCGGTAAACCTCTGGAGTTGGTGTGTATTCACCACCTACTTTGATTGCACTGCGCAGTGCTTTTGCCGCTTCTTCCCATTGCTCTTCAGTGCGAGCGTGGATGACCGCAAGAGGTTTATCACTGTCTGCGACCTCACCTAGGCGGATGAACTGCTCGAAACCAACTGCGTAGTCGATTTCATCAGTAGCAACACGACGACCACCACCCATAGCAACCACAGCCATGCCGATAGCACGTGTATCCATTGCAGAGACAATGCCCGTTTCTGTTGCGTAAACTGGCTTGATGATTTCTGCTTTTTCTAGGTAGTTGTCGTAGTTTTCTACGAAGTCCGCGGGGCCGCCTAAGCCGGCAACCATCTTGCCGAAGCACTCAGCCGCTTTGCCGTTATCCAGCACTTCCATCAGTTTTGCGCGTGCGTCTTCTGTGTTCTCAGCAAGCTTGCCAAGTACTAACATTTCAGCACATGAAGCCATGGTCACTTCAAGTAGACGAGGGTTACGGTATTCACCTGTTAAGAAACGAACCGCTTCACGAACTTCTACTGCGTTACCCGCTGAAGACGCCAATACTTGATTCATGTCCGTAAGAATTGCCGTAGTCTTAGTGCCAGCACCGTTTGCTACCGCAACGATTGATTTTGCTAGCTCTTCAGACGCTTCGTAAGTTGGCATAAATGCACCTGAACCCACTTTTACGTCCATCACTAGCGATTCCAGACCCGCCGCCAGTTTCTTAGAAAGGATCGACGCCGTAATCAGGGAGATATTGTCTACCGTTGCGGTAATATCACGAGTCGCGTAAACACGCTTATCCGCAGGAGCAAGGTCACCAGTTTGACCGATGATCGCCACACCAGCGTCTTTGGTTACCTGACCAAAAACATCATTGCTCGGCGTAATGTTGTAACCAGGGATAGATTCAAGTTTATCCAGCGTACCGCCTGTATGACCAAGACCGCGGCCAGAGATCATAGGTACGAAACCGCCACACGCTGCCACCATTGGGCCAAGCATTAAAGAAGTTACGTCACCCACACCACCGGTTGAATGTTTGTCGACAATTGGACCACCGAAGTTCATGTGGCTCCAGTCGATAACCATGCCCGAATCACGCATTGCACACGTTAAGGCGATGCGCTCATCCATGGTCATTTCATTAAAGAAAATCGTCATAGCAAACGCCGCAATCTGACCTTCAGATACCGTGTTGTTCGCTACGCCTTGAATAAAGAAGTTGATTTCGTCGGCGGTTAGGACTTCGCCGTCACGTTTTTTACGAATGATTTCTTGTGGTAAATACATTAGTGCCTCCCAAGCTCTTTTGAGCCATGGTTGTAGTAGGATAGAAGAGGTTTGGTAGCACCCGTTTAGGTGCTACCGTTCAGACGTATTATTGGAATTAGTACGCTGTTGGATCAGCGACGTCGTCCGATACTTCTAATGTATTTAGTAGGTTGGTTAGCAGGCTAGACGCACCAAAACGGTAGTGACGAGCATCAACCCAGTTGTCACCTAGGATTTCGTCAGCCATTGCTAGGTATGCAGCTGCGTCTTCAGCAGTGCGCACACCACCTGCTGGCTTGAAACCAACAGTTTCTGCAACACCCATGTCGCGAATCACTTCAAGCATCATGCGTGCATATTCTGGTGTTGCGTTTACTGGCACTTTACCAGTTGAAGTTTTAATGAAGTCAGCACCTGCTTCAATACAGATTTGAGATGCTTTCTTGATTAGTGCTTCTTCTTTTAGTTCACCCGTTTCGATGATCACTTTAAGAAGAATATCACCACAAGCCTCTTTACATTGCTTAACTAGTTCGAAGCCTACTTTCTCATCACCCGCCATTAGCGCGCGGTAAGGGAAAACTACGTCAACTTCGTCTGCACCGTAAGCAACCGCCGCTTTTGTTTCAGCAACTGCGATTTCAATGTCGTCGTTACCATGTGGGAAGTTCGTTACTGTTGCAATACGAACCTCTGGCGTACCTTGCTCACGAAGTGTCTTCTTAGCAATAGGAATAAAGCGAGGGTAAATACAAATTGCAGCTGTGTTGCCTACTGCTGTTTTCGCGTCATGACATAGTGAGATCACTTTTGCATCAGTGTCATCGTCATTCAACGTAGTTAGGTCCATAAGTTTAAGTGCACGTAGCGCTGCTGCTTTTAAATCGCTCATTTCTATCTCCGATCAATATTCAAAAAATTCACTACTCAGCCTTACATCACGTCTTTAACTATAATCAACAAGTCGAGACAATGTGAGTAAATGGCTAAACAGTCTATTAATGAACGGACTTGGTTCCCTGAAGACTCGGCATATACAGCGAAAATTTATCATATGCCAATTGCTATCCTTGTCACCGCACAGTACCAGTTTGGCCTATGGCACAACAATCTATGATTGCGGTGTCTTTAATATCACATCAAACAATAAAACGCTTGTGAGATTTGATATTGCAGGGCAATTCATTTGCCCATCGAGTATGTAGTATTCACTCTGTGATTAAGTGGTCATCATAACCACGAATTCGTGATTACTACATTATAGAGTTTCACCGCAAAACTGTAGCACCAAATAGAGCGCAAACGGTTTGTATCTCAAAATTTCCCAGCCCCTATTCCACCGACTGCGTAAGCTACTCACGTAGACCTACGTGCGGTTAATTTTTTAGGCCCGAAAAACGAAAAATGCCCCGCAGCAATCTCTTGCTACAGGGCATGATTTAAAACGGCGTCTATATATTAAGAACCGATTCTAATTAAAGTGCTGCAAGGCTTAAGCAGAAGCCTGCAATTGTCGCTGCCATAAGGTTAGACAACGTACCTGCAAGAACTGCTTTAACACCCATGCGAGCGATGTCACTACGACGGTTTGGTGCAAGGCTACCTAGACCACCAAGTAGAATCGCGATAGAAGAAAGGTTCGCGAAACCACATAGTGCGAATGAGATGATAGCTGTTGTCTTCTCAGACATTACTTCACCAGTTGCCGCGATTACTTGAGCGTTTTCACCTAGGTATGGTGTGAAGTTCAAGTAAGCAACGAATTCGTTCACTACGATTTTCTGACCGATGAATGAACCAGCTGTTACAGCTTCTGCCCATGGAACACCGATTAGGAATGCTAGTGGAGAGAACGCGTAACCTAGGATTAGCTCTAGTGTTAGTTCTGGCATGCCGAACCAACCACCGATGCCACCTAGCATACCGTTGATTAGCGCGATTAGACCAACGAATGCGATTAGCATTGCACCTACGTTAAGCGCAAGTTGTAGACCAGAAGCCGCACCGCCCGCAGCTGCGTCGATTACGTTAACTGGTTTGTCGTCACCGCCGTCCATCGCTTCTTCGATACTTTCGTGAGGCTGGTCAGTCTCTGGGTGAAGGATTTTAGCGAACAGTAGACCACCTGGTGCTGCCATGAATGATGCCGCAACTAGGTACTCTAGTGGAACACCCATAGATGCGTAACCAGCTAGTACACCACCAGCAACAGAAGCTAGACCACCACACATTACCGCAAATAGCTCTGATTGAGTCATTTTTGGAACGAATGGGCGAACAACTAGAGGTGCCTCAGTTTGACCTACGAAAATGTTAGCTGCTGCTGACATTGATTCCGCACGCGAAGTGCCTAGCGCTTTTTGTAGTGCGCCACCAAGAATCTTGATAACCCATTGCATAACGCCAATGTAGTAAAGAACTGAAATCAGTGCAGAGAAGAAGATCAGTGTAGGAAGAACACGGAATGCGAAGATGAAACCGCCGCCGCCGAATACTTCGAACATCTTGTCAGAAACAAGACCACCGAACAGGAATGATGAACCATCGTTACCGTAGTTGATAACGTTAGAAACACCTGAAGAGAAACCGTTTAGTAGATCACGGCCCCAAGGTACATACAGAACAAATGCACCTAATGCGAATTGGATAGCGAATGCGCCACCCACAGTTCTAAAGTTGATAGCTTTTCGGTTGTTAGAAAATGCTACTGCAATCGCAAGAAGCACTACCATACCGATTAGGCTCATAAACAGGCTCATAGTTTATGACTTCCTTATAAGTTATTTATTGGCGTGTTACAAAATGGAGCTATAAAGCGGGGGCAATTATACTCATGCAGAATCAATTAAAGTAATGCCAGCCTCACACTTTCCTATAAGATTCATGATTGATTCAACCAGCTTTGTGAGTTAATTCACAATAAGCAGGAAAACGTTTTCGATTTCAAACCACATCTTTAGATTTTATTCACATATCGAGAAAGCAAAATTGCTATTTTTCCACAGTTGAGAGGCAATCGATTGCTTTCGGCCGTTATGCAACTCTACGAGTTCATTAAAGACGTGAATGAGTTTGGCTGGGTGATTTGACTCCCCTTGATACCCAAGTATAGGCATATCTGGTGCGTCTGTTTCGATTACTAGGTTTTCGAGTGGTAATTTTTGAATTGCGTCGCGTGTTTTCTTGGCTCTTGGGTAGGTAATCGTTCCTCCTACACCGATAAAAAAACCTAATTTGACCCACTCCATGGCTTGCTGATAACTCCCAGAAAAAGCGTGTAGCACACCACCTCTAGGGAGATTCGCCACTTTCACCATTTGAATGAGGCGATTGTGCGCTTTTCGGCTATGTAAAATAACTGGGAGCTCGAAGCGTCTAGCCAGCTCAAATTGAATTTCAAGTGTCTTTTCTTGCAACTGTGGATCAACATCAATGGCAAAATCTAAACCACACTCTCCTATTGCCACGCACTGTGGCCCTTTTTGATTTAGATAGCCTTCTAGCTCTGTAAGGTGCTGCTCAACGTTATCTTCAAGAAAATACGGATGAAAGCCGAGCGCATAATATAAATTGGCATGTTGCTCTGCCAAAGTTTGAATACGAGCCCAGTTTTGCGGACCGACGGAAGGAATCAAAATTCTTGCGACGCCTTGCGTTTGAGCAAGCTCAAGTTGATGCGCAAAGTCATCTTGAAACACATCAAAATCAAAGTGGCAGTGCGTATCAAAGAGCTTCATCTTGACGTTTTTTATCTGTATCTGCGGGCAGAAAATCAGAAGATCGTTGGGCTTCACTCTTCTCTTCAGTTTGGTGGGCAGGGTCTTTTCGATATGGGACGCAACTGCGTTTCTGATCGGGGGTTAACCCCATTTCTTTACACCAATTGTCGTAACGCTTTAGCCCACGTTTAAACCAGTTCATATCTTATCCTTATATAAAAACGCCCTTGGCTAAGTTTATAGCCAAGGGCGTTTTAAAATCTAGTTTGCGTTACGGCTTACCCTAACCGCGCAAATTAGTGCTCACGTGTCGCACGGAAATCAACGTCAGGAAAACGCTCTTTCGCTAAGTTTAAGTTAACCATTGTTGGAGCGATATACGTTAGGTTATCACCACCATCCAATGCTAAGTTCGCTTGATTCTTGCGTTGGAACTCATCCAGTTTCTTCGCATCACCACACTCAACCCAACGCGCAGTTGCAACGTTAATGCCTTCATAAATCGCTTCAACGTTATACTCAGACTTCAAACGAGCCACAACAACATCAAACTGAAGTACACCAACGGCACCAACGATCAGATCGTTGTTCTGTAGAGGACGGAATACCTGTACCGCACCTTCTTCTGATAGCTGAACCAAACCTTTGAGAAGCTGCTTCTGCTTTAGTGGATCTTTCAGGCGAATACGACGGAATAGTTCCGGAGCGAAGTTCGGAATACCAGAGAACTTCAGTGATTCACCTTGCGTAAAGGTATCACCAATCTGAATAGTGCCGTGGTTGTGTAGACCAATGATGTCTCCGGCGTAAGCGTGTTCTGCACGTGCACGGTCACCAGCCATAAAGGTTACTGCATCAGAGATACTCACTTGCTTGCCAAGACGAACGTGGTTCATCTTCATACCTTGCGTGTAAGTACCCGATACAATACGCATGAATGCGATACGGTCGCGGTGTTTTGGGTCCATATTCGCTTGGATCTTAAATACGAAACCAGAGAACTTCTCTTCAGTCGCTTCAACTTCACGTTCAACCGCTTGACGAGTTTTCGGCGCTGGAGCCCATTCAGTTAGACCGTCTAGCATATGATCCACACCAAAGTTACCTAATGCAGTACCGAAGTAAACTGGCGTCAGGTCACCTGTTAGGAACATTTCCAAATCAAACTCAGGGCAAGCACCCATAACAAGCTCAAGCTCTTCTCGAACACTTTCCGCAAGGCCTGCACCAACTTTTTCATCAAGCTCTGGGTTATCGAGACCTTTGATGATTCGAACTTCTTGAATCTCATGACCGTGACCTGATTCGTATAAAATCGTTTCATCACGGTGAATGTGGTACACACCTTTAAATTCTTTACCACAGCCGATTGGCCATGTAATTGGCGCACACATCATGCCCAACTCGTTTTCTACCTCGTCCAATACTTCCATTGGATCACGAACGTCACGGTCAAGTTTGTTCATGAAGGTTACGATTGGCGTGTCACGCAGACGCGTTACTTCCATCAGCTTACGTGTACGATCCTCGACACCTTTCGCCGCATCGATAACCATCAAACACGAGTCTACTGCCGTTAGCGTACGGTATGTATCTTCCGAGAAGTCTTCGTGTCCAGGCGTATCAAGTAGGTTTACCAGACAGTCATTGTAAGGGAACTGCATTACAGAAGTGGTTACCGAGATACCACGTTCTTTTTCCATTTCCATCCAGTCTGATTTTGCGTGCTGTGCGTTACCACGACCTTTAACCGTACCTGCTTTTTGGATCGCGTTTCCGAATAAAAGGACTTTTTCAGTAATGGTGGTTTTACCCGCATCCGGGTGAGAAATAATAGCGAACGTTCTGCGCTTAGACACTTCGCCTAAAAAAAGGGGATTTGACATTAGTTAATCTTCTAAATTACTTTCATGCTCACAAAACAGGCAAGCATATCTACTATTCGATATTGTGCGGTATTCTCGCTTATTATCGCTGTGCTAGCAAACTGGAAAGATATGAACTGAATTTACTCGGCTCACCAGCCTTTACCTGCAACTAACAAGGGAAAGCCAGCTCCACACAAAGAGATGTAAAAATTCAAAAAATTATTATTACATATTCAAAAGCCTCGAATCCGGATACGCATTTAAAGCATAAGTGTTGATGAGGTAATTAGTAACGGCCTAAAACTAACTCAAAAATAAGTAACTCATGATAATGGCGTCTTCCTTACCATTTCCCGATTTAGCTGGGTAATAGTTGTAACGACGGTCCACTTCATTAAAACCTGCTTGCTCATAAATATGGATAGCTGGGTGATTACTTTCACGTACTTCTAACCAAGCACTCTCTGCTTTGGCTTGTTCACAGTGTTCAATAAACGCGTCCAGCAATTTTTGCCCTAGCCCTCTGCCCTGTTGAGAAGGCGCTACTGCAATATTTAATAGTGTCACTTCTCCAACAATATTCTGTCCATAGAAGTAACCAACCACTTGAGAGCCTTCCAGCATCACATGATGGCAAGCACCGCGACTGGATAAGTCACGAACCAAAGATTCGGCCCAAGGGTGAGAATGTGCTTGCTGCTCGATTTGCAAAACTTGGTCGAGGTGCTCTGCACGCATCGGCGTAATTTCAATTGTCACGCATTAGCTCCGTTAAGAGTACGAACAGATTTGTTGCCACAATGCGCGGCGCTGTTCGTTATTACCATCAATATCTTGTAATAGTGGCGAGATCAGGTGCTTTGCCTTGATGCTTTTATCAGCCTCACAGCCTGCAAACCACACCCACTCTAGCTGATGTTCACCCAGCATGGATAAGCGCTCAGGCTCTAGGTGCAGCGCATCATCAAGCGTGAGCTTAATGCTTTTTAATACGCGCTCAAACATCAATGCCGTCTCGTTTTCTGGACATATTGGCGATACCAATAGGAGTTTACATGAACTTTGCAAATCCAATAATGGCGATTGATAGCCTTCCAGTCTTTCAGGGTGTACCAGCTCCCATGTGCTGATCCCCATTTCACGTAAATACTGTTTCTCGTTAATTGACATTTTCCGTCACCTATTTGAACGAGGGCAATCCTATCAAATTATCGCGATTATACCTAAAGGACTTCAAGGAACACCTGAACACAATGAGATGATTTGGATATTCCTTAACATAGCGTTTTGCCAACGGCCACACATTGGGTATGACATATAAGGTACATTATGAAATTCTTAAATACGCTACTACTTTGCACACTGGTAGCCGCCACCAGCATGAGTGTTTTTGCTAATAACAGCGATGAGTGGGAGCTGATTGCAACGAAAACCGTTAACTTTCATACAGAAACAGATACCGTGACACCAAATAGCCTATTCCGAAACCGAAGCTTCAGTAAAATAAAACTAAAATGTGTGCAAGGAACGGTAGACATTAATGGTTTAAAAGTCGTCATGACAGATGGTAGTGAGAAAAAGCTTTCCTCTATGGGCGTACTAACAAGCGGATTGTCGACTCGTGCCTGGAGCCTTCCAGGTACAAAAGAAGCCAAGCTAAAACAGATTGAAATGACTTACAGTAGCTGGGGAAGCACAAAACTCAGCCTGCTAGGGGTAAGTAAAAAAGCGAAAATAGAGGTCTGGGGCAAAAAGAAAAGTAACCAGTCATCGTAACCTCCCTATCTCAGTTTTCAGTGAATAAGAAAGAAGCCCACTTAGTCGTGGGCTTCTTTCATTTACAGTTCAGAGAACTCTGGCGCATAGTCTATACGTCCGGAGCGTCCGGCACATTGACCTTCGACCAACTCTGCGATTCGAAATGCACCTTTAGGGACATCCCAAGCACATTCAAAGCCCATCTCGTCGCATGATTGAAAACCCTGGCGCGCGTAATAATCAGGATCGCCCAACACCACACACACTGGATAGCCAAAATCACGCAGTGAATCAAAACCTTCTTTGATCAACTCTGCAGCGATGCCTTGGCGACGGTAATCTTCATGAACAGCTAATGGCGCTAGCCCTTGCCATGACAAATCTTCACCATTTAAGGTCACAGGGCTAAATAAAGCATGGCCTATCACCTCTCCCTCATCTGTACACGCAACTAAGGAAAGCGTGAATTTGCTGTTTTCGCGCAAACGCATCACAAGCTCAGCTTCAGCTTCCGTCGGGAAGGCGTGTTTCAATAAGCGGTCAATGGTAAGAATGTCCGCTGGGGCTTCAGTTCGAATAAGCATTCGCTACTCCGGTTGGTTGTGCAGGCGCTTGAACTCCTTTCTGAACAAAATCAGCCAATTGATTCAAAGCGACTTGCATTGCTTTCGGTAACTGCTCTAAGTCGACACTGTCCATTAAGTTTTTCACTTCTAAGCCAAGCTCAGTATCACCTTCAATTGAAAGGCGACGTTGGAAGAACAGTGTGTCAGGGTCTTCTTTACGACCAGCAATCAGTACTAGGTCGTTTAGATTACCACTAAAACTCACATCTTCCTGAACTGGTTTTTCAGCTACCACCAATTTTTCGTCTTGATAGCTGATGTACCATGCTAAGTTCAAGTCTTTAATCGCAACTTTTAACCACTTGTCTTCAAGGAACTCAAAGTCACCATCTTCCAAGGCTTCTTTAAACACCATTTTTAGCCCTTCCAGCAACGCTTTTTGCTGAATTGGCTGTGGTAATAACTGGACTGGAGAACGCAAAATATTAGCTGCGTTCTTTACAAGTTGACTGCGAATCTTGTTTAACACGTTCATTATCCGTTACTTTGTCATTAGGTTGCTTATATTAAGCAATCGTGGCGATGAGATTACTGTTATGTATCAATAAAGTGCTTATTTTAGATTGGTGGTTTATTGCTCACTAACGCTTCTTTTTTTGAACTTACGTGTATTATTGATGCGAACAGGTGGATAAACACTTTTACAACCGTATTTTCAAAGTTATAGTTATCTGAGCGTATCCATGTGATTGTCGACTGCACAGCTAAAACCGCGAGCCCTTTAATGGCAGGTAACACTTTAGCTTGGTGGTAGACCGCCGCAGGCTTATCAGGGTGTCGCTTTTTATACACGGACGAATAATCTGGCTCATTGGAGATCGGTAATACCCTAATGCCTTCCCAGCAATTAAAACATTGGTTTGCCACGCTAACCTCAAATAGCCCTTTCTTCTTTGCCATTCTTGATAAAAAACACAATTATCGAATGGTAAGTGACCGTTACTGCGATATCGCAGGTTTAAGTCATGAGGAAATCGTCGGCTTAAACGATTGCCAAGTGCTGGGTGAGCAGTTTTATAAGAAGCTTGCACCATACTATCAGCGCGCGTTCAAAGGGGCACATGTCGAAGCCGAAATCACGCTCGATGAAACCGACCTTGAAACCAGCCTTCACTTTAGTCTTTCGCCAGTTTTTGAAGGTAACGACATTCGCTTTGTTGTTTTTCACGCTGTCGATACTTCAGAAAAGCAGATACTCGTTCGCTCCTTAGAAGAGTCCGAAAGTAAGTTTGCGAAGTTAACACAACTGCTACCAGACGGCTTACTGCTTATCGAAGATGATATTGTCATCTCTGCGAACCCCGCATCAGCGCGCCTTCTCGGACTTAACTCCCCTCATGAATTGTTGGGCGAAGAGCTAAGTCGTTTATTCATCGATGAAAACAGTAAAAAGGTATTTAGTCATCGATTGAGTACATTAATTTCTGACAAACCTTTTGTCTGCTTAACCAGCGCAAGATGCGGCTTTGAACGGAAAGTTCAGCTACACGCGGATTCCACGGCGATATTAGGTAGCGAATCTCAAATTATCCTAATCCAAGATGCTGATGATGCGCCCAAAAACCTGTCTTCTGCATCGAATGAAGACATACACATTGACTCGCTCACCAAACTCTACAACCGCTTTGGCTTCACCAAACGTTTGGAACAGCTGATCAAAAAGCAAACACCGCTTCTGGTGTTCTATTTGGATATCGATAACTTCAAAAACATTAATGACTCACTTGGTCATCATATTGGCGATAAAGTGATTCAAGAGGTATCGGCCCGTCTTAAACGGTTACTGCCAAACCAAGCGATTATTGGTCATTTGGGTGGCGATGAGTTTGGCGTCATTCTACCGGAGCCAGAAAATACCCGCATGGCTGAAATTTTGTCCGATCGCATTATCTCGTTGATCAACCAGCCTTTCGATTTACACCACTTCAGCAAACGCCTTGCCTGTTCAATTGGTAGCGTTCGATACCCTGAAGACGGACAAGATGCGCGAATCCTACTACAAAATGCCGATACTGCGATGTATGAAGCCAAAGATCGTGGTAGAAATCGTCTGATCAAATTTAACGATCAAATGAACAAAGAAGCGCGTATGCGTTTGTGGCTTGAAATCGAACTGCAAAAAGCATTGCAGCAGAACGGTTTGGAAGTGTGGTATCAACCTAAGGTTAACGCGCGAGACTTCAGTATCAACGGCGCAGAAGCGCTCGTTCGTTGGAAGCATCCAGTCGAAGGGTACATTAGTCCTGGCTCATTCATTCCTGTCGCCGAGCGCGCTGGGTTAATCGAACACCTTGGACGTGTCGTGATGCGTGATGTTTTCAATACGGTAAAACGTTGGAAGCAACAAGGCATACTGCCAGGCCGTGTCGCCATCAACCTCTCTCCCGAGCAATTTGGCAACCCACAGCTGATCGACTTTATGGAAAAGTTGCTTCGCACTACCGAGCTTGATCCAAGCTGCATTACCTTCGAGCTAACCGAAAGTGCCGTGATGAGTGATAGCGAACATACACTGCAAATGTTGAATGCGATTAAAAAGCTTGGCTTCGCTCTCTCTATCGATGACTTTGGTACCGGCTACTCTTCTCTTTCCTACTTAGCGCGTTTTCCTATTGACGAGCTAAAAATCGACCGCGCTTTTATTAATGATATCGACACACTACCGAAACAAGTCACTGTGATTGAAAACATCATTAATTTGGGTAAGTCGCTCGACTTAACTGTCGTTGCCGAGGGGGTGGAAACCCACCAGCAAGCGACCCTGCTCTCTAACCTTCAATGTAATGCGATTCAAGGATTCCATTTTTATCGCCCGCAGCCAAAACATGAAATTGAAGAGCTGTTTGTACAGAATCGTCGTCACAAGAACTAACCCCGACCCGATACCCTTACTCGCAAGGGGTAAATATCGACTTTATTGAGCTAAACCTAACTTAGGTCAATTTCGCTATTCATAATTCTTCATAAAATGCGGACACCTTTTTATTCTCAATGATTGTGAGCATATGGAACTCTTGTGTCCCGCAGGTAACCTGCCTGCGTTAAAAACTGCGATTGATTGCGGTGCCGATGCCGTCTACATTGGTTTCAAAGATGATACCAACGCCCGTCACTTTGCTGGCCTCAACTTTAACGGCAAAAAGTTAGAAAAAGCGGTGCAATACGTTCATGACCGCAATAAAAAAATTCATGTCGCGTTGAATACCTTCGCTCATCCCAATGGCTTCGAGCGCTGGACGAACGCAGTAGACAATGCAGCGGCACTGGGTGTAGACGCGCTGATTGTTGCAGACATTGCAGTGCTGGAGTACGCGGTTCGCAAATATCCCGATCTGGAACTACACCTTTCAGTGCAAGCATCAGCGACCAACGTCGCAGCCATTGATTTTTACAAACAAAACTTCAACGTAAAACGGGTAGTACTACCTCGCGTTTTATCGATTCATCAGGTCAAACAACTTTCGCGCAACATCACTAACGATGTCGAGTTAGAAGTCTTTGCTTTTGGTAGCCTTTGCATCATGTCTGAAGGTCGCTGCTACCTATCGTCATACATGACAGGTGAGTCTCCAAACACTGTGGGAGCATGCTCTCCAGCTAAGTACGTTCGCTGGCAAGAAACAGAAAATGGTCTGGAATCCCGCCTTAACGACATTTTGATCGATCGCTACAGCACCGGTGAAAATGCGGGCTACCCTACCTTGTGTAAAGGTCGTTTCGAAGCAGAAATCGAAGGCGAGAAAAAACGCTACCACGCACTGGAAGAACCAACCAGTTTGAACACCCTCTCTATGCTGCCAGAACTATTTGCTGCAAATGTGGCGTCTGTAAAAATTGAAGGTCGCCAACGTAGCCCTGCTTACGTAGAACAAGTCACTCGAACATGGCGAGCCGCGATTGACCGTTACCAAGCAAACCCAGAAGCTTACCAAGTCGAAGCGGCTTGGGATGCCGCATTGGCAAACGTATCTGAAGGTACGCAGACCACACTTGGTGCTTATCACCGCAAATGGCAGTAGAGGTTAAGATGGATAATTCAATGAAATACGCGCTTGGTCCGCTGTTGTACTTCTGGCCAAAACAAGACATCGAAGCGTTTTATGAACAAGCGAAATCAAGCTCCTCGGACATCATCTATCTTGGGGAAACCGTATGTTCAAAACGTCGAGAAATGAAGCCTTCGCATTGGCTTGAAATCGCAAAAGAGCTGTCTGCATCTGGCAAGCAAGTGGTGCTATCAACGATGGCACTACTAGAAGCTCCGAGTGAAGTAAACATAATGAAGAAGTACATCGACAACGGTGACTTCGCGATTGAAGCAAATGACGTATCTGCTGTTCAGTTAGCATCAGAGCATAAAGTGCCTTTCGTCGTTGGCCCTGCAATCAATACTTATAACGCACACACGCTCAACTTATTTTTGAAGCAAGGTATGATGCGTTGGTGCATGCCTGTCGAGCTATCTCGCGAATGGTTAAACGATACTTTAATTCAGTGTGACGAGCTTGGTATTCGTAACAAGTTTGAAGTTGAGGTATTTAGCCACGGTTATTTGCCTTTAGCGTATTCCGCCCGCTGTTTCACAGCCCGAGCTGAAAACCGAGCGAAAGACGATTGCGAAACCTGCTGTATCAAATACCCTACGGGTATCCAGGTCAGCAGCCAAGAAGGGCAAGAAGTCTTTAACCTTAACGGCATTCAAACACAATCAGGGTATTGTTATAACCTGATCAATGACTTACCAAGCATGCAAGGGCTGGTTGATGTGGTCCGCTTAAGCCCTCTCGGTGTGAGTACACTTTCTGAGTTAGAGCATTTTCGCTCAAACGAATACGGCGACAACCCTGAAAAGCTCGAAAGCCGCCAATGCAATGGCTATTGGCATCAGCTAGCTGGCTTAGAAGTAAAAAACATTTAGCTCCCCAAAAAAGAAAAGCGAGGCCCAACCTCGCTTTTCTCTATCAGCCATTGTTAACAGGCTTGCACTGTTGGTTCGACAGAACTCTCATTAAGCAGCTTTTTCACATCTCGCCACAACATACTGATCACGACCAAACTCAATGCAATGTTAGACAATGGGAAAGCTAACCAAATACCTGTCACGCCGAAAAGTTTCGGCATAATGAATAAGAATGGTAACTGGACCAGCATGTTGCCTAGTGTTACAAACATAGCTTTGCTGCCTTTGTTTACTGATTGATAGTACGCGGCCGCCACAACTAAAAAACCATCTAAGAACAACGCAAACATGTGTAAACGAATCCCGATCACCGTGCTATCAATCAACTGTTGGTCTGCATTATTAAACACCGAAACCAGTTCGTACGGGAAAAGGTTCATCAAAACAACGAACGCCACCCCGCCAAGCACAGATGTCCCCATCGCGACCTTTAATAACTTTCTAATGTTATCCTGATTACGTGCACCGTGGTTGAAGCTCACTAAAGGCTGCATACCATTCGCAATTCCTTCGGCTATCAGATAGTAAACCGTCACGATGTACCCCAAAATCGCGTACGCTCCGATCAACATTGCACTTCCGTATTGAGCAAATAACGCGTTGTGCAGTGCCACCATCACAGAGCCGTAGGCGTACATAAAGAAACTTGATGTACCTATCATGATAATCTTTGGTGCAGCATCAACCTGAACTTTGAAGTCGCTGATACGAAGGCGTAATGTTGCTTTTGAAGTAAAGAAGTAACCAATACCGAGCACAGTGACCACTAATTGTGCAAGTGCAGTGGCAATAGCGGCTCCGGTTAACTCCCACTCCAACCAAGCAATAAATACGTAGTCTAATACAATGTTAATAACGGCACCGATGACCATCAAAATCGTTGCTAAGTTCGGGCTGTCGTCATTGCGTAACAGAAACGGAACCGCGATAGAACCCAACGTGAATACGCACGCGACAATCAGAATATGCAAATATTGCAGCGCAAGTTCAAACACTCGCCCTTCCGCACCTTGCCAGCGAATAAATTCATCCGAAAACAAGAACAATATTGTAGCAACGACCGGCATCAATGCCGCTAACAACGTCAATCCGGTCGTTAGGATCCGCTTAGCGCCTTCATGATCGTTCTCTCCTTGCTTGATCGAAGTCAGTGCACCAGTCCCCACCCCAATCATCATTCCTATACCGAGGATCGAACCGATAATAGGCCACGCAACATTGATCCCAGCTAATCCGTCAGCGCCAACATAACGGCCAATAAAAATGCCATCAACTATTTGATACAAACCGTTCACGAGCATTGCTGCGACGGTTGGAATCGTATATTTCCAAAACTGTCTATAAATTGAGTTTTGCATGACTGTCACCAGTAGTTAGCAAAGCTAACCATTTAATTAGCAAGGCTAACTAAATGATTAAATTAAATAAAAGAAAGATGAAACAACAAAAACTAAACCATACAGCTGAGGCCTTTGCTTTAGTTTAAAATGACTTATTACTCAATGCTTTATTCAATAAAGCTTGTAACTGTTCAGCTTCTTGCTGATTTAATTGTTGCATCATTTGGTCAGAGATATCTTTGTACACTACCTGCTCCAAAGACATTTTTTCTGCGACTTCTTCCGTAAGCAACACACGCTTAGCACGAGCATCCTCATTACATGCGATGCGTTTCACCAAACCCTTTTTTTCCAAACGCACAACCATTGTCGATGCGGAAGGCTTAGTCACTTGCAGCTCTTCTGCAAGATCGGTTATTCGCACACCCTCAGGGTAAACCTGAATCACACGTAAATAATCGAACTCATTAAAGCTTAGATGTGATAATGGATCTTCTTTGGCATAGACACGCCAAGCTTTGGCGCAAAAACGCTCTAAATCAATCAAGCTTTCTTCTAATGCCATAAAAGCCACCACCACTTAGTTAGCAAGACTAACTATTTTAAATGAGTCACTCATCAAGTTCAATCATAAAAAAAGCCGCTCTCATCGAGCGGCTCTAAATCATTCAATTGTACTGTCCTAAATAAGGTTGACACTTTCCACCCCCAAAATTGGAGAGTGTTATGAAATCAACAACTAAAAGAACTCAGCGCGATTACTCCCTCGCTTTTAAACTCACTGTAGTTGATGAGGTT